>JBAVYF010000301.1:0-5437 GCA_049698655.1 Occallatibacter sp.
CGCCAGGCCAATGCGATCTTTTACGCTCGAAACCGGATTCTGGCTCTCCAGCTTGGCCACGACGGTTGCGGGCAACCCGGCCGCCACTTTGTTCAGCCGCACCAAAGGGGTCCGGCCAATGAGTTCGGTTACATTCGCGGCAATGTGCGCCATGATGATCTCCTCTTTCCGGGATGCAATCCCAGACTGCTCTGATTCATTTTGTGGGGTGACGAGTCAAACTGTTGTGCGGGGAAGAGCGCTCTGGAACTGAGCGCACGTCTCTATCGCAACTTTCACCAGGGCGGTGTTAGTGACATCGACGCATGAGTAGAGCATAATACCGAAGCGCGGTTTGTTGCAAGCGGGACTTCATAATAATTCACTGGCTGATGAATCAGCCAGTTCAGGTCAATGCTATTCGGTGCCTACTACCGTGTCGCGGGGTGATTCGGTATTCCGAACCGCACTTTAACTACAAGCGGGGTTCCTGAGATTTCTGCCGGATCGAACGCTCTCTTCGTTCGCCTAGAGCCAGCTTCGATGTACCTATCGTTTTGCCACATATACTCTGTGATGACATAGTGGTGCTGACACCAAGTACACTCGAATTTCAGCGAATCAGGATTCTGGGCATTTTTCCCCGTACCGTATACACTGTTCCACAATTCAAGCTTGAGAACCCCAAATTCCATGCGTCCTTGTCCTACGATTGGGTTGAATACCACTCGATAGTCGCCAGATTGCCATCTGATAATCGCGAAAGATGAAGCTGCGCCATCATAGCCTGTTGAAATAGCAATCGAAAGCGCTCTTTCGTTACTCGTGAGGTTGAATTCGCAGCTTGACAGATAACGCTCGAAGCCTCCACGAGGACTCAAGTCACTCCCATTGAACAACTTAACAACACGACCGCCAACCACAAACGCCACCTTTGGATGCGGGTCGTCGTCATCGGCGTTGCTGTCGTAGATGACAATTTGTTCGCCAGTGGGGGCGAGGCTTGTATTAAGAACTCGACGGACTCTAAGAAGTTGTGGAAGTTGAGAACGAATGTCAGCGCCAAGCGATACAGGCGATCCAGTGTTGTTCTCTGCGCCAAAAGCGCCGATGATTCGGGGCAAGCTATCGCATACAGATTCCGAGGCGTTGCACCTATGCAGTAAGCAAACCTGGGCTACAAAGAGTAGTGCTGCCAGTGTCCAAAACCCATATTTCTTCATTTCGTTGAACCGCACCCCAATCCTGCGGACGACAACAGACTATCGAAGTCAGTGTACTCTTCAATCGGCCTTTCATGCGATTCGATTGCCGAGCGCAAAATCAAGCGCCGTCGAGCTGGATCATCAGCTCTTCCCACTCGGCAGTGTGGGCGGCTAACTGCGCGCGCAACGCCTCGGCAAGGTCGGTCAGCCGCTCAGTCTCGGTGGCGGAGACATAAACCCCCAACTGCTCCTCGGTGTGCGCAATCGCAGCCTCGATGCGCGGGACTTCTTCTTCCAGGAAGGCGCAGCGCTCCTCCATCTGCTTCTGCTTGATGGGATTCAGCCGTCGTGGGCGATCCTTGGCGGCATCGGTCTCAGCTTCTATCCCGCTGTTGCCCGCGCTGCCGTTGGAGGGCGCGAATGATTCAGTCTGTCTCGGCCTTGCCGTGGTTGCGGTTGCCGTTATTCCCGCTGCTTGCGCTTCCTTCCAGCGCAGATAGTCCTCGTAGTTGCCCTCGTGGCTGGTGACCTTGCCGCCCTCCACTTCCAGCACACGCGTGGCAAGCCGGTCGATGAAGTAGCGATCGTGGGAGACAAAAACCACCGTGCCGCTGAATGCCGCAAGAGCCTCCAGCAGCACGTCTTTGGCGCGCATGTCCAGGTGGTTGGTGGGCTCGTCAAGCAGCAGAAAGTTTGACGGCGAAACCAGAATCCGCGCCAGCGCGTAGCGGTTGCGCTCGCCGCCGCTCAGCACGCCCAGAGGCTTGAAGACATCGTCGCCGCTGAAGAGAAAGCAGCCCAGCAGCGAACGCAGCGCCTGTTCCGGCACCTTGATCGCGGCGCGGCTGATGTCGTCCAGCATGCGCGTCTCGCCGTCCAGCACCTTGTACTGGTCCTGCGCAAAGTACTCGCTGACCACGTTGTGGCCCAGCTTGACCTGCCCTGCCGTGGGCGCTTCGGCCCCGGACAAAAGTTTGATGAGCGTAGACTTGCCCGCGCCGTTCACGCCCACCAAAGCCACGCGGTCGCCGCGCTCGATTCTGAAGCGCACCCCATGGAACACCTGCTTGGGTCCATAACTCTTCGATAGTCCTTCCGCCTCCACCACCATCCGCCCTGAGGGCGGCGGCTGGGGAAACTTGAAATGAATCGTCGACTCCTCTTCTGGTATTTCGATGCGCTCAATCTTCTCCAGCTCCTTGATGCGCGACTGGACCTGCTTCGCTTTGGTGGCCTGAGCGCGGAAGCGGTTGATGAAGGCCTCCAGGTGCTCGATCTGCTGCCGCTGGTTGTTATATGCCGCCTGAAGCTGCGTCCGCCGCTCATCTTTCTGTTTGAGATACTTTGTGTAATTTCCCTGATAGATATTCAGCCGCTTGTTCCATATCTCAACAGTTCGGTCAATCGTTACATCCAGAAAGTAACGGTCGTGGGAGATAAGAATGTAACCGAAGGGATAACTCTTGAGATAGTCTTCGAGCCAGTTGCGGGTTTCCAGGTCCAGATGGTTGGTAGGCTCGTCGAGCAGCAGCAGATTCGGCTTGGCCAGCAGCAGCTTGGCCAGAGCGATGCGCATCTGCCATCCGCCGCTGAACTCATCCGTCTGGCGCGTCCAGTCTTCCTTGCTGAATCCCAGCCCGGTCACAGCACGCCGCCCACCTGCGCGTCCAGCGCGTAGCCGTCGAGCGCGTGGAAACGCTCCTGGAGCATGGAGTAGCGCTCCGCCGCGGCCTCGTACTCCGGACCAGCGTGCTCCAGCACGCTCAACTGCCCGCCCAGCCGCTCTACCTCGCGGGCCATGTCTCGAAGTTCGTCGAAGACCGTCAGGCACTCCTCGAAGACGCTGCGTCCGGTGAGCGCCAGCCCCTCTTGCGGCAGGTAGCCGATGCTCATGCCACGCGTCTGCTGCATCTGGCCGTAGTCCAGCGTCTCCAGGCCGGCCAGCACCTTCATGATCGTGGATTTGCCGGCGCCGTTGGCCCCAACGAGCGCAGTCTTCTCCCGCGCCCGGATCAGCCAGTTGGCCTCCAGAAACAGCACTCGCGGACCAAATCGCTTGCCGGCATTTTGCAGGGAGAGCATCTACTCCCATTTTCGCAGACCACCTGCGCCACCTGCGGTGGGGCTAACTGCTCGCTATTCGCTCGCAAGGACGTTTTGCGGCCAACTGCGGTACGACGGACTGCCTTCAACGGGTGTGCGGCACCTCTACGGCCGAATCTCGACTGGTGTGCCCACCGGAACCAGATTCCAAATCTCGTCAATCTCCTCGTCGGTGACGGCGACGCAGCCCAGCGTCCAGTCGTAGAGCCGGTGCGCCGCTCCCAGCCATCCCATGCCGTTCGGCAGGCCGTGAATCATGATGGCCCCGCCCGGCGAAACGCCCAGCTTCGCCGCACGTGCACGGTCCTCGACATTGGGATAGGAAACGTGCAGAGCCTTGTGATAGTGGCTGGCCACGTTGCGCGAGTCGATCACATAGTGACCCTCCGGCGTGCGTCCGTCGCCCTCGCGCTCCTTTGGCGCAGGGCCACCTCGACCCAACGCCACTTTGTAGGTGCGAATCACATTGCCCTCGGCGAGCAACTTCAGCACATGATCCTTCTTCAGAATCAGAATCGAGTCAGCCTTCTGCAGTGCAGGTTGCTGGACCGGCTGTGCTTCTGCCAGCGTCCACAGTGCGAGGCAGACTCCAGCGCATAATATTCCAGCGGCAAAAACAACACGGAGCCCGCGCATTTTCATACACACACTTTAATCCACCCGCGCAACTTAAGGACACCGAGTGGTTTCATCGTCGTGGTCTAGCAGGAGTGCAACCCGGCCTTACTACTCCCTCCACTGGAACGGTAACCTTCCTCACCATCATCTTTTTCAGGAAGGCGGATGCAAAAGCCGAACCAGGCGTGAGTAGTTTGAGGTATATTGACTCATCGCCTGGGAATGCAAACGGGAAATTCCGGCGAAAACTCAGCACAAGGAGATCATCGTGGCAAGCTTCTGCGCGAAATGTGGGGCTGCATTATCCACCGGCGAGCAATTCTGCAAATCCTGTGGCACCGCGGCTGTGGCGTCTGCCCAACCAACCGCCGTTCAACCAACCGCCGCACCGGCCAAATCCGGCGGAGGCGCGGTCAAGATCATCCTGATTATTGTTGCCGTCATCGTGGGACTGGGCATCCTCGCCATGGGCGCCATCGGATACGTGGGGTGGCGCGTCTCGCGGGCCATCCATGTAAACGGCCCGAACGGCCAGATGACTCTGCAAACGCCCGAGGGCAAAGTCAATCTCAACACATCGGAGACCTACACTGCGGCCGAGCTGGGGACTGACCTTTATCCGGGCGCGCAGAGCACGCGCGGCGGCATGAAGATGGATTTGCCCACCGGCTCGATGGTGACGGCCGTATTTCTCACTTCGGACTCGAAGGACCAGGTGATCGCTTTTTACAAAAACAAGTTTGGCAGCGAGACTTCCGTTTTCGAGTCCGCTGACAACGCTGTTATCACCCTCAACAAGAGCCAACAGGAAGCCGTAGTGGTGACAATTACCACAAACTCGTCTGAAGACCACGGCAAGACGAGAATCACCATCACGCATACCAAGAGCACCAAGGCTTCCTGAAGCCGATCGGAGCTGCATTCCAGGGGCGTCCGGCACCCTCCGGACGCCCTTTTTGCGACCATCGCGCCGACAATAGAGCCCCCATCAGCGCGCAGGTCTGCTCCGCATCCGGTACCATAACTGAAGGTACCTATAGCAGAATGAGCCTGAAAGCCAAGCTGGAAGCTGTCATCTATGCCGCGGAGGAGCCGGTAACCCTGGCCCAGCTCGCCGCCCTCTTTGCCGCCGACGCCCTCGAATGGAAGGCGCAGCAGGAAGCTGCCTCTGCCGAGCAGGCCGCCGAAGCCGCATCGGTCGCCACCCAACCCCTGCCTCTGGTCAACGAGGAGTTCGCCTACCTGGAGCCGGAGCCGGATTCCGCCCCGCCCGAGCCGGCCAGCGTCCCCGCCGACGGGCAAGCCGCTGAGGCTGAACTGGAAGCAAGCCACGAAGTGGATGCGAAAGCCGCTGCGGAGACCGGTCCAACCGACGGCTCTGCCGAGCTCTCCGAAGAAGAAGATTCACCCACCGATGCCGAAGACGCCGAGGCTGACCTCGAAGCCCGCCGCCAGGCCCGCCTGCGCGACCGCGAAGTCCGCGCCATTCTTCACCTGCTTCTCGAAGAACTCATTACCTCTTGCGCTTCCGA
>JBAVYF010000302.1:0-1537 GCA_049698655.1 Occallatibacter sp.
CGCCGCAAACGCGCTGGAAGCGGATATGGTCCGCTTTCTGCGCGACATGGTCGCCATTCCCGGCGAAAGTTCTCACGAAGGTCCTGTCGTTCAGCGCATCAAGCAGGAGATGGAACGCGTGGGCTTCGACGAGATCCGCATTGATGGCATGGGCAACGTGCTGGGACGCATCGGCTCAGGCAAACACGTGATCATGATGGACTCGCACACCGACACCGTCGGTGTTGGCGATCCGAAGGAATGGTCCTGGGATCCGTACAAAGGCAAAGTGGAGGATGGTTTCATCTACGGACGCGGCGCCAGCGATCAGCGCGCGGGCATGGCCAGCATGGTTTACGCGGGCAAGATGATAAAGGATTTAGGACTGGAAGGCGACTACACGTTGTGGGTTGTGGGATCGGTGCAGGAAGAAGACTGCGACGGCCTGCCGTGGGTCTATATTCTCAAGGAAGACGGTATCCGGCCGGAGTGCGTGGTGATTACGGAGCCAACCAATCTGCGCGTGTACCGCGGACATCGCGGGCGCATGGAGATCGAGGTTCACATGCGCGGACGTTCGTGTCATGCCAGCGCGCCGGAGCGGGGCGACAATCCGATTTACAAGATAGCCCCGCTGATCGCGCAGGTCGAGGAGTTGAACACGCGTTTGCGCGACGATGCGTTTCTCGGCAAGGGAACGATCGCCGTCACCGAGATTCGCTCGATGTCTCCGTCCCTATGCGCGGTGCCTGGCGCATGCTCCATCCACCTTGACCGCCGGCTCACCGCTGGGGAGACGCTCGACAGCGCGGTCGCCGAGGTGAAAGCGCTGCCGGCGACGCAAGGCGCGGAGATCGAGGTATTGCGGTACGAGACGCCCAGCTATACCGGCCTCACGTATCCGATGCAGAAGTACTTTCCAACGTGGGTGCTCGAAGAAGACCATTTGCTGGTGCGCTCGGCCGTTGCGGCGTATCGAACGCTCCACAACGCCGATCCAGTTGTGGACAAGTGGATCTTCAGCACGAACGGCGTCGGCTCGATGGGAATTATGGGTGTGCCGACCATCGGCTTCGGTCCCGGTGAAGAAGACGTCGCACATAGTGTTATCGAACGCGTCCCGATCCGCCACTTGGTGGAAGCGGCGCAGTTCTATGCTGCCTTCCCACTGGCGTACGTCGCCACGCTGGAAGGTTTGAATAGCTGAACTGAAACCCATCCCGCTGCCGGTGCTGCTGCAAGAATCGGTAGCAGGTTCCACGCGGGTGAACTTTTGTCAACTCGGCAGGTTTCGAGAAAGAGGTGTGCATTGGAAACGAGAAAGGCGCTGTTTAAAGGCAAGGACTACATCACTACAGAAGAATACACCGAAGCAGAGATCGAAATCCTGCTCGACGTATCCGCCGATTTGAAGCGTAAGTTCAAAGGGGGCGTTGCGCATCGCTATTTGCCCGATAAAACCATCTTCCTGATGTTCTTCGACAAGTCCACGCGCACGCGTAACTCGTTCGAGGCGGGAATCACGCAGCTTGGCGGTCACGCCCATTTCTTGACCTCC
>JBAVYF010000303.1:0-1988 GCA_049698655.1 Occallatibacter sp.
GCTGATAGCTTTTTGCAGCAGCTTGCTGACCCGCTCGAAGCCGAACAGATTACCCTCCGCGTCCATGGCTTCCATAACCCCGTCCGACATCATTACCAGCCGGTCGAATGCAGACATCCTCAAATTCATCTTGGAGAATTCAACGTTTTCGATGATCCCCAAAGGCAGGGCGCCCTCCATCATCACGGGTTGGCCATTCAGGTAGGGCGGCAAATGTCCGGCATTGACCAAGATCACCTCGCCATTCGCGGCAATGCTCAGCGCCAGGCACGTGGCGAAGACGTCTCCGCGCCCAAGCATGCGTTTGTTCAATTCGCGCAAAACAAACTCCGGATCGGAGTTTAAACCGGCCGCCGTGCGAATGGTCCCCACCAGCAACGCCACCAGCATGCCTGCTTTGAGGCCCTTGCCGGTCACATCGCCGGCCACAATCAGCACGCTGCCGTCAGCCTCGTTGGGCAGGATCTGGAAGAAGTCGCCCCCCACCTCCCGGGCGGGCCGGTACTCGCTTTCGATATTCAGCCCAGGTACGATGAAATGAGCTTCAGGCATAATCACCTGCTGCACTTCCTGCGCCTGCTTCACATCCAATGTCATCAGTCGTTGGCGGCGAATCGAGAGTACCAACCGGCGCAGCAGCAGCAGGGCCAGCACTGCCACCACCATCAAATTCGTTAACTGGTCAAGGTTCACCCGCACCCCATAAGGAGACCAGGACACCGGCATATGCAGGGAAGCAAGTTCTCCCTTAAACATCCCGACCCCGAGCAGCACCACTGCGGGCAAGGCCGGCCAACCTTCCAATCCCTGTTTGTAAATTCCCTCAATCACGATCCGCACCAACAGCAAGAACAGGAGCAGACGCACAATTAAGGAGACCGCTTGGGCGGCCGCTGCAACCGGATGCGGGACGACTGCTAAGAAAAATTCTTCACTGACGGCGTACGACAACATGTACGCCACGGCCAGGCAGGCAACGATGCGGGGCACCGTTGCCGGCTTCGGATGCCCGAACCACACCCACCACACCATCACCCATCCGATGTAGATCAAGGGAAGCGGGTAGGCGAAGCTCACCAGGTGGTCGGTGAGAAGGTTCACGTGCTGCATAAAGCTATCCAGAGCTCCCAAGGCGTTATAGACCGCCATGAGCAGGAAAACAGCTCCTATCCAGAGATAGACGTGATCGGACCGGTCAAACAGAATCAAGCCTAAGGCTCCAATTCCCAGCGCGGCAAACAGAAGCGCCTCAAGAGCCATAGCCGCGAGCGAGCGGAACAGTTCCTGTCTGCGCCACTTGTATCCGGCTTTCAAGGCGTCGGCTACGCCCAGCACCGGAGCGCCGTGCAAGCCTCCCACACCGGGTCCCAGCGCCAGCGTATAAGGATCCATCCAAACCCTGATGGCCAGAACCTGGGTGGATGAGCCTGGGTCGTCTACCGCCGATTGCGGGAACGGGAACACCTTGGGCTGGTTGTAGGATACGACCGGCCTGGCCCCGGAAAAGTCGCCGTAACTGCCCAGCTTCACCCCGTTCGCAAAGATCTCGTAGGCGTCGTCCAGATCGGACGGCCCGGCCAGGGCCAGCTTATCGCCTGGTCGCGCCTCCAGATGCACACGCATGCGGTACCAGGCGTACCCCCAGTATCTTTCGTGGCCCCTGGCCGTCCAGCCCGGAACGTAGGCTGTCATGATGCCCACCGGGTCGAATGTCCCGTCCTTGGGCATCAGGTTCACTGTCTCCCACTTCGAGTCGTCAAAGTCCGGATCAGCCCACAGCGGGGCATGGGTTACCGGATCCAGTGGCGAGTCGCCTGCCTGAAATTTCCAGGGCCCGAAGAGCGGCGCGGTTGCCTGGCCCAGGCTGATCTTTGTGGTATCGAGTACGGCGACGGCTTTCTCCGCGTGCTTCTGTTTCGGCGGCGCCGCGTTGACCGGTGTGACAAACCAATACAGAAGACAAACAACTGCGAGGACCCTTTTAGGGA
>JBAVYF010000304.1:0-1615 GCA_049698655.1 Occallatibacter sp.
GGAGAACCCGTATGATGCCGAACGAAGTGACTGAGCGCATCCCCGGTTCGCACGCGCTCTGCGCCTCATCCACGGACATCATGCCGACAGCGAGCCCGCGTTCGTTCATGCCGTCGAAAGGCCAGCGCGGCATGTCGACCATCTTCAGTGGATAACCCATGTCTACCGGCTTCCATAAGAGCGAAAACCAAAAATCCAAAAAGTGGTTTCCTGAATCGGCTGGAAATTGCGTCGGCGATCTGTCTTGGGCTTGCCATGAGCATTCCTCCATTTTTCATCCGAAGAAACAGCTCGAATGATATTCGGCGCGCGAACGCTTTGTCTTTGCACTGCCCGGCTATTTCATGTCCATTTCCGCAAATAGGCTTGGTCGATAACCTCTTTACACGCCGTGGGGGCCATGCTCAACTGGCCTTCCATGGCGTGGACACAGGCGTACGCTCCCCGTGGAAGCCTCTTCTCAGCCCTCGCTGCCGCGGTCCCAATCATCGTCATTTTCTCTCTTCTCGCATCGGGCGAACTCTTCCCTTGGCCTTGCCCTTGCCGCTACCGGGGCCGTATTCCCGTTCCTCTCTCCCCTCCTGGGCTGGCTCGGCGTCCTGCTTTCCGGCTCCGACGCGTCCTCCAACGCCCTTTTCGGCCCCTCCAACGGACCACGGCGGAAATAGCGCAGGAAAACCGGACTTCGCCTTGACTTTCCACGGCCCGGGAATTATCGTCTTTGGAACCCGTCGCTACTGAAAATGAAATAAGGAGCGCTCTCCATGACCACACTCGGTGTGCTTGTCGGCAACCGGGGATTCTTTCCGGCCGAGCTTTGCGAGCAAGGGAGAAAGACCATCCTCGCCGTCCTCAAGGAGGAGGGGCTGGAAGCCGTGGCTCTCGGCCCGAAGGACACGAAGTTCGGGTCCGTGGAATCCCTTTCGGACGCGCGAAAATGCGCGGAGCTCTTCAAGGCCAACAGGGAAAAGATCGACGGAATCCTCGTCACGCTGCCGAACTTCGGGGATGAACGCGTGGTCGCGGACACCATCAAGCTCGCGGGGCTGGACGTGCCGGTCCTCGTGCACGCGTTCCCGGATGAACCGGGGCGGATGGCCATCGAGCACCGCCGTGACAGCTTCTGCGGCAAGATGTCCGCCTGCAACAGCCTCACCCAGTACGGGATCCGCTTCTCCCTCACCTCGGAGCACACCATGGACCCGGAGTCGGCGCCCTTCCGCCGGGACCTGGCCGAGTTCGCGGGGGTCTGCCGGGTGGTCAAGGGGATGCGCAAGGCGAGGTTCGGCCAGATCGGGGCCCGTCCCGCCGCGTTCGCCACCGTGCGTTACAGTGAGAAGCTCCTGGAGCGAGCCGGCATCTCCGTGGAGAGCATCGACCTTTCCGAAGTCTTCGGCCGCGCATGGGGCTTGAATGACAAAGAGTCAGCGGTGGTCTCCAAGCTGGATGAGATACGCGGATACGTGAAGACCACGCGCATCCCCCGTGAATCACTCGTGCGTATGGCCAAGTTTGCCGTGGTGCTGGACCAGTACATAAAGGAACGGGAGCTTTCGGGAACCGCCATCCAGTGCTGGACATCCATGGAGGAGAACTTCGGCGTCGTGCCGTGCAC
>JBAVYF010000305.1:0-3469 GCA_049698655.1 Occallatibacter sp.
CTCTACCCCCCTGGGGTATAAATTTCCCAAAAATCCTTGCAGATTATTTTTAACCCGTTTGAAATCAATATCTGTGGAAAATTTTCCGCCCCAAAATATCCCGCATCGTGAGAAATGGCCTCTGAAAATCACCGGAAAAATCCGGTTTTTCACCATAAAACAGCCGAATCTTCCATCTTTCGGCATTTTGCGAAGGGTGGAATAGTGTGATTCACGGCCGTTCTTCCGGCAGATTCGCCGGAATCTCAATCGTGACCAGCGTGCCGCGACCCGGATTGCTGACCACGCTGAACTTGGCCTCGTTCCCATAGAGTACCTCCAGCCGCTCCTGCACGTTTTTCATGCCGATGCCTCCGCCGCTGCGTTTCAGCGCCGAGGGCGGACGGTTGCCCATGCCCACGCCGTCGTCGGCCACCTCGATAATCACGCGATCGCCGTCAAGCTGGCTGCGCAGGGTGACGGTTCCTCCCTTCAGGCGCGGCTCCAGGCCGTGCTTGATGCTGTTTTCAATCAGCGGCTGCAACAAAATGCTGGGCACCAGAACCCCCAGCGTCCGCGGGTCAATCTCCTTTTCCACCCTCAGCTTGTCGGCGCCGAAGCGCACCACTTCAATGTCCAGGTAATCATCGGTAAAGCTTAGCTCCTCGCTCAGCGGCACGTAGCTGTCGTGGTCCTTGAGCAGCGCGCGGAGAATGTTGGCCAGCTTCACCGTCATCTGGCGGGCCAGCTCCGGCTTCATGCGCACCAGCGAGGCGATGGAGTTAAGAGTGTTGAAGAGGAAGTGCGGATTGATCTGCCGTTGCAGGGCATCGAGCCGGGCTTCGAGCAGCAGGCGTTTCTGCTCTTCGAGTTTCATCTCGATGCGCAGCGCGTTCCACACCTTGAGCGCGATGCCCACCACGATGGGCGCGCTGAGCCAGACCAGCGCCTGCAACCACCACTGGCCGGCAAGCAGCGCAAAGAGCCGGTGCGGAAAGGCGTGGGCGATCCAGTCCCGGATCATCTCCATGGCGGCAATGAGGACCAGCATCAGAATCTGGCGATCCATGCCCGGCTGGGGCAGGTTGCGGCGAATCCAGCGGTAGAGGCTCAGGTCGACGAAGGGCGTGAAGGACCAGATCTCCTCCTTCTCGACATAGAGACCGAGCAGCCCGGCGGCCAGCCCCAGCACGGCATTGAAAGGCAGGGCCAGATACTCGTGATGAAAGACCGCCGGAGCCGACAGAACCGCGCCGCCCAGCATGGCCCACTCCGGCCCCAGGAGCAGGCCCAGCAGGATGACCGTTTCAAAGGAGATGTCGGCGGCCAGAAAGTTGGGCACCACAATGCGAACCCAAACGCCCAGCGTGAGCGGCGCCAGGAAAAACGCCAGCAACGCCAGGGTCTGCCGGGGACTGCGCCGCTCAGCAAAGAACAGCCGCCGGAAGGTGGTGACCCTCGCCAGTACGCTGGCCACCGAGGCCACGACGCCCAGCTTGACCAGCAGGGTAATCAGAATGAGATTGTCGGTCACCGCGGCGTATCCCGGTGCAGCGTCTTCACCTGGTAGCCGGCGCGCTTGAGCGCGGCAGCGATCTCCTCGACCATCATCACGCTGCGGTGCTGGCCGCCGGTGCAGCCGAAGGCCACGGTCAGGTAGCTCTTACCCTCTTCCACGTAGTGCGGCAGCAGGTAAAGCAACAGCTTCGTGACCCGGCTGAGAAACTCTTTGGTCTGCGGAAACTTACGCACATAGGCGGCCACTTTGGGGTCGAGGCCGGTCAGCTTGCGAAACTCCGGCACAAAGTGGGGATTGGGCAGGAAGCGCACGTCAAAGACCATATCCGCGTCCAGCGGCACGCCGTTCTTGAAGCCGAAACTAAGGCAGGAGACCAGCAGGCGCTTCGTCTCCTCTTCCTGGCCAAAGCGGTCCTGGATGTGGGCGCGCAGCTCATGCACGTTGTAGTTGGAGGTGTCGATCAGCGTGTCGGCGACGTTGCGGATGGGGTCCAGCAGTTGCCGCTCCTCGACGATGGAGCGCGAGACCGTCTCCTGCCGGCCCAGCGGATGCGGCCGCCGGGTCTCGGAGTAGCGCCGCACCAGCACCGCGTCCTGCGCATCCAGAAAGACCACGCGTGTGTGCAGCAGCATTTTCACCTGTTTGAGAATCTCCGGGAGGCGGTCGAGCGTCTGGCCCTCGCGGACGTCCACCACGATCACTGCGCTTTGAATCTCGTTGGATTTTTCCACCAGAGCGGCAAAATCGGGCAGCAGCTCCAAGGGCAGGTTGTCCACGGCGTGAAAGCCCAGGTCCTCGAATGCCTTGAGCGCCGAGGCTTTGCCAGCGCCGGAGATCCCGGTGACGATGACCAGTTCCTTGCTTGGGGCTTCCTGGGCGGGTTTGGCGACCCGGCGCGCGGA
Source organism: Occallatibacter sp. (assembly GCA_049698655.1). Lineage (GTDB taxonomy): Bacteria > Acidobacteriota > Terriglobia > Terriglobales > Acidobacteriaceae > Telmatobacter. The sequence goes on from JBAVYF010000305.1 coordinate 2,401, forward strand.
GGCCGCCCGGGACGCAGGTTTGGAAGGCGTCATGGGCACATCCTACACCGAAGGGCGGCCCTTGCGCACCGCCGCGGCAGGCGCGAGCGGACACCGGCGCCAGGACAGATTACTGGTTTGCACATGGACCCATGCCCCATCCCCGCGCCAACCTCAAGGACTGGCGCAGGGATGGAGAGACCATCGGTTTGATGAGACGTGAGAGGCTCTAAGGAATTTCCACCAGCTCCATCTGGCCGTCGCGACGGCGGTGGAGCACAAATAGTTCTCCGGATAGATTGTGGAAGATCAGCAGGTCGCGGTCGCGGAACTCGGCGTCCTTGACCGCTTCTTCGATGGTCATGGCCGTCAGGGCAAAGGCCTCGCCGCTGGTGACGATGTGCGGCTCGACGACCGCCTTGCTGGCCGGGAATGAATGTACGGCAATCACCGCGCTGGCTTTTGCGCTGGCGCGGGCAGGTTTCGCCTCCGCCCCCTCCGCCCCCGGCTGAGCGGCGCGGGCTTTGGGCCGGGTGACCGGAGGTGCCGTTAGCACCTTTTCCTCCTTGGGCAGCCGTTTGCTCGTCATCCGCAGGTCGCGATGGCGGCGCGCCTGGTTTTCAGCGTGCTCGATAGCCTGGCGCAGCGCCGACTCCAGCGTGTCGGCCTTGCCTGCGGCCACTATGGTCTGCATCCGGGCCTGAATTGTCACCTCGGCAATCTGCAGACGCTTCTGCGCGCCAAAGACAATGCTGGCGCGCGCGCTCTTGCCCAGAATGCGGGCAATTCGTTCCATTCCCTCCTCGGCCTGCATCCGCAGCGCCTTGGAGATCTTCACTTGTCTGGCGGTGTACTCCACTTCCATGGTCAGCCTCCGCTCCTTTTTTAGTTCTCACAGCCCAAAATTTTAGGCTGGAGAACTTCGGATTCTATAGCATTTGCCTGACCTGTGTGCAAAAGGTAGGGAATAGGGGATAGGAAAAAGGGATTAGGGCGAGGATGCGGCTCTTGCGGTCTGGTTGCATGCCGGGATTCTTCTTTCTGCGATAGCCAAGACTCACTTCAGGTTCCATCCTGACCCCTTAATCCC
>JBAVYF010000306.1:0-3514 GCA_049698655.1 Occallatibacter sp.
GGCCGGGATAGCGGGGTTTGCGGCGATTTCGGCGGCAGCCTTTGCGCTGATCTGGTCGGTCTTTACCAATGATTTTTCCATCACCTACATCCTGGAGCACTCCAACCGCGCCTTGCCGGCAGCCTACAAGTTTTCCGCGCTGTGGAGCGGCCAGGAAGGCTCGCTGGTGTTGTGGGCGTGGCTGCTGGGGGCCTACGGTTTCGTTCTGCGGCTGACACATAAGACAGATGTCAAGCTATACGCCTACGCAGGCGTCATTTTAGCCGGGATACAGGCCTTCTTTCTGCTGGTGCTGAACTTTGCCGCGCCGCCGTTCGCTCTGTTGAAGGGAGTGATCCCAGAGGACGGCAACGGGCTGAATCCGCTGCTCCAGTACCCGGAGATGGTGATTCATCCGCCCATGCTCTACCTGGGGTATGTGGGCTTCTCGGTGCCGTTTGCGTTTGCGCTGGGCGCGCTGATGATGCGCTATCCGGGCGAGAAGTGGATCAAGATCACGCGCGTATGGACGATGGTGACCTGGTTGTTTTTGACGGCCGGCGTCTTCCTGGGGATGCACTGGGCCTACGCCGTGCTGGGCTGGGGCGGCTACTGGGGCTGGGACCCGGTGGAGAACGCCAGTCTGATGCCCTGGCTGACCGGAACCGCCTTTCTGCACTCGGTGATCATGCAGGAGAAGAAGGGCATGATGAAGAGCTGGAACGTGTGGCTGATCTTTTCCACGTTCCTGCTGACGATGCTGGGCACGATGCTGACGCGCGGCGGGCTGGTGAGTTCGGTTCACGCTTTCGCGGAGTCGCCGATCGGTTACTGGTTCATGGTCTTCATGGTGATGGTGCTGGCGGTGTGCATCTTCACCTACATCTTGCATCGCGACCACCTGAAGAGCGAGCAGCGCGTGGAGTCGCTGATTAGCCGCGAGTCCAGCTTCATGTTCAACAATCTGGTTTTGCTGGCCGCATGCTTTGTTATTGTCTGGGGAACGCTCTACCCCATCCTGAGCGAATACATCGAGGGCGCGAAGGTGACGGTGGACGCAGTATGGTACAACCGCGTGGCCGTGCCCATCGGGCTGTTTCTGCTGTTTCTGGCCGGGGTGGGGCCGCTGCTGCCGTGGCGCGCCACGTCGTTCAAGAGTATCCGGCGCAACTTTGTGCTGCCGGTGACTGCGCTGTGGGTTACGGTGATTGCCTGCCTGATTGCCGGCGTGCGGCCGTGGCACGATGGAGCGCTTGATCAGGGCCACTTCTACGCTCTGGTGGCGTTTGCGCTGGCTGCGGGCGTGCTGACCGCCATTTTGTCTGAGTTTCTGCGCGGAGCCGGGGTCATCGCCAAACAGAGCGGGCGGAATTATTTTACGTCCATGTTCCTGCTGGTACGCCGCAACACGCGCCGGTATGGCGGCTACTTCGTTCACATGGGCGTGGTGATTGTGGTGATTGGCCTCGCCGGCTCGGCTTTTAACCGCAACGTGGAAAGCGAGATGGCTCTCCACGACAAGATTTCCATTGGCCCTTACACGCTGGAAAATGTAGGCGCAACGCAGGACTCAAACGCCAACTACAGCACCGAATACGCCCAGCTGGATGTGTACAAGGACGGCAAAAAGCAGTTCCAGATGACGCCCGAGAGGCGGGTTTATCTGGCCAGCGAACAGCCGCAGACGATGGTGGAGATTCACTCGATTGCCGCGTGGGATTTGTACGTGGTGTATGAGGGCACGAATCCCGGCACGGGCCTGCCGGTTATCAAGGCATTCCTGAATCCGCTGGTGAGCTGGCTCTGGGTTGGTGTGCTGCTGATGATTCTGGGCACGCTGGTGGCGCTGGCGCCCAGCCAGAAGCCGGCTGCGCAACGGGGAGGGCAACCATGAGCGGCTTTGCTTCCGGCGCTTCCGCGCTTTTGACTTTTTGGATGAGTTCGTTGGAAGCCACAGACCGTGGATTCGGCCTGGTGGCCTGGATTGCGCCTCTGGCGGTCTTTGCCGCGGCGCTGCTGGGGACGATTCTGCTGGTTCGGCGGTGGTCGGCGGGTAAGAGCCGGACCGAAACGCCGGTCTCCGATCCGGCTATGGATGCCCTGAAGGAAAAGATTCGCCGGGAGACCGGCAGCGACGGAGGGTTTTGAGCCATGACCAATCTGCAAGGCGAAGTGGCTGGCGCGCTGTTGACGATCGCTCTGCTGGTGTACACCTTCTGGCCGGAGGAGGTCTTCGCCAGCCAGGGCGAGAAGCCGCGGCTTGACTACCTGCTGGAGCGCAAGGAGCAGCTCTACGAAAACCTGCGCGACCTGAACTTCGAGTTCCGGGCGGGCAAGTATCCTGAAGAGGAGTTCCAGGCCCAGCGGGAGCAGCTTGAAAACGAGACGGCGCAGTTAATGGCCGAGATTGAACATTTGCAACAGGCATAAGACGAAACGCAGCGCATATTCAGAGGATTTTCACACGACCATGAAATTGACCCAGATTGTTTTTCGCACCGTTGCCTTAAGCCTGCTGTTGGCGGGCGCATTGGCGCAGGCTCAAGTCACCGGCACGGTGACCGACAAGACCACCGGCAAGCCCGCGGTGGGCGATACCGTAGTGCTGGTGGACGTGCAGGCCGGCATGGGCGAAGTAGCCAAGGCGACCACCGACGCCGGCGGGCACTACAAGCTGACCAAGCCGGGTCACAGCAATTACCTTGTGCGGGCCACGCACCAGGGCGCGACCTACTTCATCGGCGCGCCGGAGGGCAACACCCCCGGCGACATCTCCGTCTATGATGTGGCCGCCAAGGTTGCCGGGGTTTTCATTGAGGCAGATGTAATTGAGGTCGAGGCCGCCAACGGCCAACTGCAGGTGACCGAGCGGTACTTTGTGCACAACGCCAGCACACCGCCGACCGCCCAATGGAGCGCGCGCTCGTTTGAGATCGTGGTGCCGCCGGAGGCGGTGGTGGAGGGCGCGGGCGCGCAACGGCCCGGCGGGCTGCCCACCTCGACCAAGATGGACGCCGACGGCCCAAAGGGCCACTATGCCTTCAACTTTCCCATCCAACCCGATGACGGAGACAAGAGCACGCTCTTCGAGCTGAGCTATCATCTGCCCTACAGCGACGGCAAGTTCACCTTCAAGCCCCAGGTCACTATGCCCACGCAAAGCATTGGCGTGCTGCTGCCCAAGAGCATGACCTTTACGGCGGGCGCGGGATTGGCCTTCAAATCAGTGCCCGAGGATCCGGCCATCCAGACCTTCGTGGCGAGCAATGCGGTTCCCGGCAAGGCGGTGGAATTCACCGTCTCGGGCACGGGATCAATTCCGCGCGAGGAGCAGGGGGCGCAAGGCGGCCAGCAGCAGGGCACGGGCAGCGGCGGCCAGGACGCAAGCGCGGCCGGCGGACGACCCGGCGGCGGTATGGGCAACCCCATCAACACGCCTGATCCGCTGTCGAAGTATAAGTGGTACATTCTGACCCTGCTGTTTTTGCTGCTGGCAGCCGCGGCGGCCTTCCTGCTGCGCAAGCCGGCAACGGGC
>JBAVYF010000307.1:0-2909 GCA_049698655.1 Occallatibacter sp.
CCAAGCGTCTTCCGCTGGCATTGACCTGCTAGAATTGGCCCAAGACTAGTTGCATGGGTTGCTTTAGCACGAAGGAGCGACTGCTGTGAAAGTCAAAATGCTGTTGGTGATTCTGGGGAGCGTGTTCTCCGTCCCCGTCCTTGCTCAAACCCAAGGAACGCAATCTGTACCTTCAGCTCAGATCTCCTTGATCACCGTCCCGGTGGACAACCAGGTACGCGTGCGGATCCCGAAGTCAATTCATCCCAAGGCTAAGCCTCAATATGACGCCGGTCCCTTGGACGGCGAGACGACTTTGGGGCGAATGCTCCTGGTGCTCGGAACAACCTCGGACCGGGAGAATCAGGCGCGCACCTTTGTTGATAGCCAGCAAACCAAAGGCTCGCCTGATTACCATCATTGGCTGACGCCGGAGGAGTTCGGCAGCCAATTTGGTCCCTCGCAACAGGATATACAGATAGTCACAGCCTGGCTTCAGCAACAGGGATTTTCAATAACCTCAGTGGCCAAGAGCGGCCGCTGGATCGAGTTTTCGGGAACCTCCGCGGAGGTCGAAACCGCATTCCAAACACAGATGCGGCATTACCAGGTCGATGGTGAACTGCACACGGCCAATGCCACCGACATCAGCATTCCAGCTGCGTTGGCCCCGGCCGTGCGGGGAATCGTTTCTCTGCATGATTTCTACAGCAAGCCAGCCCTGATTCCTGCAAACAAGACGGCAACAGTGAAACTGGCTGCTGGAAAGCCTCTGATGGCTTCGGGAGATGGTTTCATCGCGCTCTCTCCGCCTGACTTTGCCACCATCTACGATCTCAATCCCCTATACAAAGGCACGGCGCCGTCTCCGAAAACAACTCCCATCGACGGGACCGGGCAGACGATTGCGATCGTGGCCGAGGACTCAATCAACTCGATGGCCACGACCGGCATCGACGACGTGGCCAACTTCAGGCAGATTTTCGGACTGCCCAGCAATCCGCCTAACATCATTCTTACCGGGCCCGGCATAGACTTGCAGGCGGTAGACACCGAGGCGACACTCGATGTGGAGTGGTCCGGCGCCGTAGCCCCCAATGCCACTATTGACCTGGTGGTCAGCGCCGGAACCACGACCACGGACCCGGTGGACCTTTCAGCGATTTATATCGTGGATAACAATCTGGCTCCGATCATGAACTTTAGCTTCTCAGAGTGCGAACAGGACTTTGGAACCGCCGGAAATGCGTTCTGGAGCGCGTTATTTGAACAGGCAGCGGCGCAAGGCATCAGCGTCTTTGTCGCCTCCGGCGATTGGGGCGCGGCAGGCTGCGAACCGGACAGTTTTTCCGGGAACACCGAACTGGCGGTCAATGGCCTCAGTTCAACTCCTTTCAACACATCCGTGGGAGGCACCGAGTTCGATGAAACGGTGAATGGCGGGACGAACGCGACGTTCTGGAACAGTGGGACAGATCTTGCAACCGGCTACATTCCGGAGATGGTTTGGAACGACTGCCCTGCCAAGTGCGACTATGCCGGTGGGGGCGGGATCAGCACCGTCTATCCGGTTCCGAGCTGGCAAACCCTCCCTATCCTGGGGCTGACAGGAGCAAAGTTTCCCAATCGGGTTTTGCCCGATCTTTCTCTGGCGGCCGCGGAGGGACACGACCCATACGTTTTTTGTTTCAGCCCACGTCTCTCCGAACCGGATTGTCAGGTGAGCGGGGGAGTTGTCTCGTTTAACAACTTCGCGGGAGGGACCTCGTTCGCATCGCCAGCTATGGCCGGAGTGATGGCGCTGATTAACCAGGCGACCGGCGAGCGCCAGGGACTGGCTAATTATGAACTTTATGCCCTGGCTGCTACGGAGAGCGCCAGTTATCCTGCGTGTAACTCCAGCAGCCAGACCAATCCCGCCACCCGGCCGGGAGCGCAATGCGTATTCAATGATGTCACCACCGGCGATAACGGCGTTCCCGGCAACGATACGCTTACGTTCGTCCCGCCCGGCGACGTCGCCAAGCAACTTGGGTACAACGCGGTTCCAGGCTTCGATCCGGCTTCAGGGCTTGGGTCGATCGACGCTGCCAAACTGGTGAGCGCGTGGACAATTGCGGCAGCGGCGTTCAATGGATCTTCGACCACACTCTCGGCTTCGTTCAATGGCACTCCTCTGTCGTCGAGTCCCGTGAGCATTGTGCATGGTCAGCCGGTTTCCGTCACCGTCTCGGTAGCGGCGCTCAGCGATGAAAAAACGCAAACTCCCACCAAGGAAGTCTCCCTGTTAGCCGAGGGCGGGAACCTCTCGTCTGCTGTCGGAGTTGAGATTGCATCAATCAGCGGCAGCGGCGGAACGGCAAGCACCGGCGCGCTTAGCGTGAAAAACCTCCCGGCAGGCACAGACTACAACCTGTATGCCTATTTTCCGGGAGACGGCGTCTTTGCCGGCAGCACATCCAATTCCGTCGCACTGAGCGTTGCGGCGGAGAACACCACTACCAGCCTAAAATCTGGAATCCTTAATGGCGGGATTGGGGGAACTCTTACGCCGGGGACGACCCTGGACTACGGCGATCCATCGAATGAGCTGGCATTTACCGCCAATGTCGCTGGAGTCTCGGAGCTTCTGCCCACCACTGGAACAGTTACGTTCACTGACAATGGAAATCTTCTGGGTACTGTTTCGCTCGGGCCAGAGCCTGGGGGGATTGCTCAATATATCGACTGCTATACAGCTCGTAACTGCCTAATGATTGGGCAGCATGATGTAACCGCAACCTTCGGCGGCGACAACTCTGTCCCGGCCAATTATCTCGGGAGCGTGAGCAGCAGCGTCACAGTAACTGTGACCAAGGGCAACCCTGACCTAGTATCAGTTCGCGCCCCGGCTACCGCAATCGCGGGACAACAAGTGAACCTGAATACGT
>JBAVYF010000308.1:0-1549 GCA_049698655.1 Occallatibacter sp.
GCGGCCAGAGCCTTCATGTTGTCCGGCGCGGCGCCGGGGGCGAGCAGTGCGCCGATCAGGCCGCCAAGCCAGACTGCGCACGAGCCTTTCAGCATATCCAGTAGAAAAGTCGCCGCGGCCAGGCCCTTGCCGCCGGAGCGCAGGACGTTGGTGGCGCCGATGTTGCCGCTGCCTGTTTGGCGAATGTCCTGGTGGCGAAAGAGAAGCATCAGCAGGTAGCCGCTGGGAAGTGAGCCGAGCAGGTAAGCGGCCACCACGATGAGCAGGCTGGCGAGGATCATAACGAGTGAGAGTTTAGCAGGTCGTGGGCGGAGAGCGCCGCATTAGCTTTTTCGAGAGTGACTCCGCGCAGCAGGAAGACCTTGCTCCGCGATAACTCGCCTGCGATCAACTCGACCGCATTTTTCGGCACGGCAAAGGTCTCGGCGAGAAATGCGATGAGAGCCTGGTTGGCGCGGCCTTCCAGCGGCGGAGCGTGGACGGCGATCTTCAGTTGTGCCGCCGGTCCCTCGCCATAGAGGCCGGTGATGGCGGTCTTCTTCGCGCCGGGTTGAGCGCGAACAGCCAGGGTGACGCCGGCTTGGGTTGCGCGCAGCATCAGGCCGGCTCCGGGTTGGTTTTGCGCGGACCGAATATGGCCGTGCCGATGCGGATGCGGGTTGCGCCCTCCTCAATGGCCAGCGCAAAGTCGCCGCTCATGCCCATCGAGAGCACGTCGAGCGATAGCCGGGGATGGGCAGCGGCCCAGCTGTCGCGCCACTGGCGCAGGCTACGAAAGCAGGCACGGGTCTCGACCTCGGGCACATCGAAGGGAGCAATGGTCATTAATCCGCGCAGGTCAAGATGAGCCAGGTCCGGCAACCGTTCGAGAAGTTGCGCGGCCTCGGCGGAGCCGGGGACCAGGCCGGCTTTAGTCTCCTCGGAGCTGAGCTTCACCTCGACCAGAACTGGGAGCCGTTTGGCGCACTTGCCCGCCGCCTCATTCAGTCGCTCGGCCAGCCGCAGCGAATCCAGCGAGTCGATCCCGTCAAAAACTTCGATGGCGCGCAATGCCTTGTTCGATTGCAGATGACCGATGAGATGTACGCGGATAGGGTTTGCGGCGCACTTGCACAGCGAGTCGAGTTCAGCAGCCTTGACGGCAAACTCCTGGACACGATTCTCGCCGAAGAGCGTGAGGCCGAGCGCCGCAGCTTCGGCCAGCGTGGCGGCCGGACAGGTTTTGGAGACGGCCATCAGCTCGATTTCGGCACGCGAGCGGCCAGCCCGGCGGCAGGCCTGCTCAATTGCCGCTTCCAGCCGTTCGAGATTTTCGGCAAGCGGCGCCATTGTGTCCGCTCCTGATGAACCGCTGCCTGTTGTAGTTTGAGGTATCCCAGATCCCAAAATCGAGACCTGGGGCGCCCAGTCAAGTCATAAACCACTCAATTCCCTTGCTCTTCGAGGAACTTTTCGGCTTCCAGCGCGGCCATGCAGCCCGACCCGGCGGCCGTAATCGCCTGGCGGTAGCGGCGGTCCTGCACGTCGCCGCAGGCAAAGACGCCGGGCA
>JBAVYF010000309.1:0-2366 GCA_049698655.1 Occallatibacter sp.
CTCAACCGCCGATTGGAAGCGCGACAAGAGCAGGGGGCGCGACCATTCATTTGTGTACCAGCCGATGCGTCCATGCTTGCCCACTCTGACTTCAAACGTCTTGCGGTCGAAGCCCTGGCCCCACTCGTGCCAGCGATGGAAGCCCATCAGTTTCGAGACGTGGTACGGCCCATCGCCGAACTTCCGCTTCATTTCAATGGCGATCTTCGGGTGCGGCTTCTGGGTCATGTGCCTGGAGTAGAAGGCGGCAATCGAGGTGATGTAGGCATACACATCGTCGAGGGCGACAGAATCAGAAGCCCACTCCGCGACCTGCACATCCGGGTCCGCGTCGGTTCCGTAGCGCGTGACGGTGATGATGCTGCGGTCCCCGCCCACGCCCATTCCGGTATCGATGCCCATCGAATAGTCGAAGCCCACTTGGGGCTCTTCCCAAATCAGCAACCGCTCCAATGGATCGAAACTGCTGGCCTTGACCGGAACCAGGGGAATAAACATCCACTCCAGCTTTTCCCGCCGGGGAGTCGTCCAATGACAGCGAAACCGGGCTGGCGCATCGTCGCCGTTCCACACATCGCCGTCCTTGGGCTCATATTTTGCCATGATGCCGTCCCCGGCGATCTGATACACAGGAGTGTCTTCTACCTTGGCAACAGTCGATTCCATCAGTTCGACCGCCTCTTGTCCCACTACCTTGTCATGTTCTCCCAGTAACGCCTCGTAGTCGTCGCACGGCATCTGGCGATACCATGACTTCTCAACCCGCCGCCGTTTGTGGTCCTCATGATTGAACTGCCAATACCATTGCTGCTCTTTGGGCAGCGTCCAATCCTGTCCAAGCACGCGGCGAAGCATCTCGGCGGAATGGACGTAGGCCTCTGCCCGCCGGATATGCGCTATCGTGTCGTCGTTCGGAGAGAAGTCGGCCGGCATCGGAAACTTCTTGAGCCACTCTTCCCCTGGATAGAGTTCCGGCGTCGTGTGCCACGGCAGGAATACCGGCAGGAACTTTGCGTTGCCGCTCCAATAATTGTCCCGGTTAGCAATCCATTGCTCTTTCCACCACCACGCCGAACGGTGCGCTGCGTCTCCGGTCGATTAAAGCAGCACAACAAGTTCCGGCCCTTCGTGCAGCGCCTTGAAGAGCCCTTCGTCAAGCTGCTGCACGGGGTTCGTATATTGGCTTACCTCTGAGAGATGAACCATTGTCGGAGTAGCCCCCTGGCCCATGCCGCCGCGAATCGAACCGGGCTGCACCATGATGAGCGAACCCACACGCGAAAACTCCAATAGTGCCCGGTCGGATGCTGTCTTCGAGCGGGTTTGTGTAGGGGGGAGCCATGGGGGAAGTTGGTCAATCGCCAGCGTCATCATGCCCAGCATGATTTGCGTCTTCTGGCCGTCCGCCGAACCAATCTGAGAACTGACGCCGGGAATAAACAACGCGCCCCACGTCATAATCCCTTCGGCCAGCGTTGAGATGCCCAACTGCCGCGCCTTGAGAATTTGCAGGAGCTTTGAAACCCCCGCCGCATCAAGCTCCTGAAGCATCTTCCACAAGATCCACTGCCCCTGCCGGAACGCAAAGCGCAGAATTCGGCTCTTGGCCTTGATCCAATAGTAGCGAGTCAGAAAATAGTGGCACGAAGCGGCGCACATCGCCCGCTCGTTGGCGATAAAACGCCTCTCCACTTTGGATAATGCTCGGGTCTGAAAGATGTTGCCTTTGGCGTCTATCTCGAAGACTTCGCGAAGCCGCTTTGACCACAACTCCACCTCGTCAATCGAATGCGGCTCCGGGCGCCAGCCAAACTCCGCCGCGAACATCCCCAGCTTTTGATCGACGATGGAATCGGCAAAGATAGGCTACCCCTCTGGCATGTCTTCCTCGGAGTCTATCTCAACCGCCGGAGCGGGGAGCGCCTTGTTGCCCATGGCGCGGCTGGCGCGAAGGTAGAAGTCGTCCGCACCTTCCAGATCGCCCGGATCGTCCTCGCCGCCTTCCGGCAATTCTTTCTGCGAGCCCAGATTGATGTTTGTGGTACTCCCCTTCGGGACCGGAAGCACCCGCGCCGCCTTGAATAAGTGCTCGCGGGCAAAGTGGCCTTTGGGCTTGCGGGCTTCCTTGATGGTGACGCGCATGGCGTCCGGCAGGGCGAGCGCAATGACCAGGCCGACCGATTCCTTCCCCTGGATCAGCGCAGCCCCGCAGAAGACCTCCCAGAGCCGCCGTGGGCTGATTCCCGCGCCCATCGCCATTGCCTCAAGGCCGGCACAGGAGCGTTTCGCCGGGGTCAGCGCATCCCACACCTGAACAAACTTCTGCGATTCAGGGGCAGTATCGCAGCGCAGGATTTCAACAAGCT
>JBAVYF010000310.1:0-1740 GCA_049698655.1 Occallatibacter sp.
GCCTTGCTCTTCGGAACCTGCTTTTCTTCCATTCCGGAATTCCAGGGGATCCATTCGAACACCTGGCTCTCGTGGCAGACGATGGCGCTGAGCTTCTTCTCCATCACTGAGTCAATCGCCACCACGAAGTCCGGATGGAACGGGATCGGCTTCTCGAACCCGTCGGCCATGTACAGCACGGACGGGTCATGCCGCGGGGCGGGGGTCTCCGGGCAGTTGTTGGGCACGGTGACCACGTAGGCCGAGTCCTGGACCAGGATGGACGTGTAGCGGTGGTCGGGGTGGTAGTCGTTGGGGCGGTGCGTGATGACGACGTCCGCGTTGAACTCGCGGATCAGCCGGATGAACATGCCGCGGTACTCGAGCGAGGCCACCAGGCCGCCATTCATGATGGGCAGCACCTGGCTCTCGACGCCGAGCACTTCGGCGGCCGCCCTGGCCTCCGCGATCCGGCGCCGGACCAACTCGATGCCGCCGATTCGATGGTGTCCGGTGCCGCCGTTGGTGGCGCTGACGAACCGCACGGTGTGTCCTTGCCGCGCCCAGAGGGCGCCGACGCCTGAACATTTCAACTCGCAATCATCCGGGTGGGCGCCGATCACGAGAATCCGCAGCTTGCCGCCTTTTCGCGGGGCGCCGCCTCTTGCCATGGCCATGGGTCTTCCTTTCCAAGATGTCCACGCCTCGGGTTTTCAGCCGTTCCGCCGGGCGCGCGGGAACTCCCCGGCGGATGCGGTGATGCCATGCGCTCTTCTTAGTCTCCGGCGGAGAGCTTGTCAAGAGCGGGGGCACGGTCCATCCGTGTTGAGGGCGAATGCGTGGAGGAAGGATCGGGTGCGGAGTTGAACACGGCGAGAACAGGCTCAGACGACCTGGACCGGCTTCTAATCATAGTTCAACACAGTACAAATCCGCCCCGTCCTTGCACCGCCGACTGCCGGGAGATTCGGAACAACGTCAACGAGACGGCGGCATTGACTCCCCTCCGTCTTTGCCCTTCAACAGAATCAGGAGCATCAAGGCCAAGCCGTCGGCAGATCACTTCTCTGGCCCTGGAGGGTCAAGTTCGTACCACTCGTCCTTAAGTTCAAGCACGGCCGCTGCTATTACGAGGCCCGCTCCAACGACGAGTACAGCCCAACCCCACCGCAAGTGTACGGCCTCAATCGGACCTCGAAGGGGGTTGACGGCCACTTCTGTTTTTGCTTGAGACATTCCTCTACGGACATTCACGAACCTGAATAATATGTCGCCAAAGCTTCCAAGACCAGTAAGCAAAAGCCACGGGTATCCCTTGATGAGCACAAGGAAAAACGAAATCACAGCCAAAATCAGAAGAATCGTTCCATCGCTCTTTCCATTTTGGAAGTAGTTCAGGCTTCCCCCTGTCGAACCACTTACGACTGGCAGAAACACACCGATGAAAAGCACAATGGAACCGATAATGCCAAGTAGCTGCGGTGTCCGTGTGGATGAAGCTGGCTTTTCTTGAGCATTGTATTTCAGGAACTCTTTCTGTTCACTTCGTTGCGGGGTTGGTTCTGACTCCCGACGTATCGGCTTTTGCTCCTGTTTCAACTCTTTCTCTCCGCGCAACTGGGAGTTCCTGTAGTGGAATCCTTTCTCAGTCATGGGCATCCGCCCTGTGTGCCCATCGGTCGAGTGAAGACGATGCGGCTCAAAGATGGATACGACCGGCGAAGTCCCTGACCAAGGCTCGACACTGGGCAAGTGCGGAGC
>JBAVYF010000311.1:0-1944 GCA_049698655.1 Occallatibacter sp.
GGTTCATCCCAACGCCGACAAGGCCGCCTCCGACGCCGCGCAGACCCTCTACCTTGAGCAGTTCGACGAGCTCATGGTCCAGTTGAGGGTGATTGCCACGGCGGTGGGAAGAACGCTGTAAAATGGAGCGAGTCTGCGGAGTCAGCAAAGCTTCGCGTTTGTTAGCGAAGCGTTCCTGTTCGCTGCTGCTGCTCCGACGATATCGATTGAGGTATCTTATGATCCGAGATAGCTCGAAACTGCTTCGATGTATCGTGCTTATATCAGTTGTTTTCTTTTCAGCCACACAGGCTCACACGCAAGAAACATCTTGTCCGAAAGACGGTCGGCCAGATTGTCCTCGCGCTGTTGCATTCTTCAACAATTTGCGGGCTGCCTTAGTCAGAAATGACCGCAAGGCTGTGGCTGAGATGATGGAGTATCCATTTCTAACATCTTTAAATCATAAGAGGGTTCGTATCTCGACGCCGGCGAGGCTCTTGCAACACTTTGATGAAATTTTTGATAAGGGAGTACGCTGCGAGATTGAGGGAGCGATCGATGAGGACGTCTGGGGTAATTGGCAGGGATTCACAATTAAGACAGGAGCTATCTGGTTTGATGACCGTATTCCGCCTGGAGAAAAAATCGATCCGAAATCACCAGCTTTTTGGACAAAATATTCGTTCAAAGTTGTTACAGTGAACAATGATTCATACCACCCCTGTCTTGATTCAGGGAAGGCCGGAAAATGATCGAGCGCATCTCCATTCTGGGCACAGGCCTGCTGGGCACATCGGTGGGCCTCGCGCTACGCGCTGCGGGCTTTCACGGCTCCATCACCGGCTGGAATCGGAGCCCGGAAGGCGCGCAGACAGCGCTCGCGATGGGCGCGATCGATTCTATCGCAGCCGATCCCTTGCAGATGGCGCGGGAGAGCCATGTGGTGCTGCTGGCTGTGCCTATCTACGCGACCCTCGACTATATGGAGAAGCTCTCCGGCGTCCTCGGCTCCGAGCATCTGGTCACCGATGTGGGCAGCACGAAAGCGCATATTACCGCAGCCGCAGGACGCCTCTTCAACACGCCGGAGCGAGCGGCGTTTTTACCGGGGCATCCCATGGCCGGCAAGGAGCGCGGCGGCGCGGCGCTGGGCGATGCCAACCTTTTTCGCGGAGCGGTTTGGCTCTTTACTGACGACCCAACCTGGCAGCGTTCGCCTCATTCGGCTGAGTTGGTGAAGAGCTGGCGGGAGTGGGTCGCTGCGATGGGATCGAAGACTCTTGACCTGGAACCCGCGCGCCACGATGAGTTAGTCGCATGGGTCAGCCACCTGCCGCAGTTTGTGGCCACGGCCCTGAGCGCACTGCTGGAGGAAGAGGTCGGCGACGCGCCCGAACTGAAAGACGTGGGCGGACGCGCGCTTAACGAGATGACGCGGCTTGGGGCCAGCCCTTACTCCATGTGGCGCGACATTGCCTATACGAATACAGAAAATGTTCAGGCCGCGCTGTTCGCATTGGAGCAAAGGCTGGCGCATCTGCGCGAAAACCTTCGCACGCCGGAGCTACGCGATGAGTTCGGGCAAGCCAATAAGTTTCGGCGGGAGTGATCTGCCAGAGTTCTGTGCAGAGTTTAGAAGGCGGGTTGCTGTCAGTTTCTTTTGGTCGGAAACATGTCCCGACTTAGACCTCGCGCTCAATGTACCCAGGCCAGCCAAGCCCACCCAACCACCAGCGTCACTAGCGTGACGGGGATACCAACTCGCGAGTAGTCCCAAAAACCGATGTGCACTTCGCCGTGCGCACGCTCCACGACGATCAGGTTCGCGACTGAACCTGTAATCGTCAGGTTTCCCGCCAGCGTGCTGGCCATTGCAAGTACCAACCAGCCAGTGTGCGGATCGCGGAACGCAGGCACGAGCGACTTGAGCAGCATCACCGCCGGTACGTTACTGACCAGGTT
>JBAVYF010000312.1:0-12549 GCA_049698655.1 Occallatibacter sp.
GGTCCATGTCGTCTCGGGCGGATGCTCGGCTCTCAATATCGCCACGACCGACCTGCCGTCGGGGGAAAGGGACAGACTCGATAAGCCGCTACGAGGCGCGTCATAAGATTTAGCATCGAGCACTTGCCGCCGATTGCCATCAATGACCGCCCACAATCCAGCGGCATCGAAGGGGGAGATGTGATGCTCGATATTAGGGAAAACAGTGGCCCAAAGGCTTTTGCCGGTCAGTGCAACAGCGGATTGCTGATCTTCCTTCGGGGCCGAGAGCAACACCGGCGCATTGACTTCATAGACATAGCGGGTGGCGTTGCGGATGTCGAACCCTCCGACATCCTGGCCTTCCGGCGTCAATGTCGTAACCGCATGGGTTTTGACATCAGCCACGAGTAACTGGTGGAACTTGCAACACGAGTTCTTCTTGATCACCGTAAAAGCGATGCCGCTCGAATCCGGCAGCCAGCGCACGTTCTCGATTAGCGGACCGTCCTTGTCAGTCGCCATCTGCGCCAGTGGCAGCGCGGTGGGTGGGTTGCCTTGCTCTGGATGTTGCACGAAGCGCCGCACGTCCTCGATGCGAAACAACCAAATCGTGTCCTCGGGGGCGTTCAGGTCCAGCCGACCGCGTTCCGTAACCACTGTAAAGTACTTTCCATCGGGCGAATACTTAATCACTCCACCCGGCGGCACTCCCACCCCGGCATACTCGAATAATGCGAGCCCGACATCGTCTTTGGCTGTGAACGGTAGCTGCCCAAAGGTGGAGAAGCAACTGAATATGAGAATGGGAAGAAAAGAAAGAGCGGTTAATCTCGTCGTGAGTCCTGATTTCATGGATTACACTCCTCTAAGGCAGCGGCCAACTAAGCTCCCGCCTAGGCAAAACCGATTAACACCGGCGTGGCAATTGCAATTTGTGTCAGAGGGCGGGCGATCCGACAGAAACGCAAGATTGCGACCGTCGAATGACTACTTCGGATCCCAATTACTACCTTTCCCTCCAGTCACGTTTTTCGTTGTCTCACGTTCGGTGCCTGTAACCCAGATGTCCTGGCCCTTTCCAATGGATGGAATCCCCGTATTCAGCGCGTCTTCGGGGGAGTAGGCGGCTTTTTGTCAGCACTCCTTCTGGGGTCGACCACAGCGAAAGCGAGCCACTTGCCGTCAGGAGAAAATTGCACAGGCGACAGACTGCCAAACTGACGAGCATCTAACAAGTCTTCAACACGCAGCGGAGTCAACTGTTGGCCAACTGCATTTGCTGAAAAAAGGATCGCTAGCAAGACGGATGCAACTACGGTGCTAAAAGTCTCAATGGTCCCTCCATGTTATCAGGCTGTGCTTGGCGAGCCACAAGATGAGGATTGCTCTGGATCCCACAGTCGTTCTTGTCAGACTTAAGAGAATGGCGACTCTGAATTTGGCGCAAGGCAAGGCCTCATTCAAAACATCAACTTGAGCCCGAATTGAATGGAGCGTGGCCCACCAATCTGGTAGAGAGAGCTGAAACCTCCAGCTCCGGGCCCACCTGGATTCAAACTGTTATTCAATGTTTGGGTCGATTGCCCGAAAAGAGGTTCGCCAAGTATGGTGTAGGATGGATCGCCAAAGTTGGGATGGTTGAAGATGTTGAAGAACTCGGATCGGAACTGGAGAGCAAGGCTTTTTTTGACATGAATTGCTCGACGCACTGTAAGGTCGTCTTGCCAAGCTCCGAAACCACGTAGAACATTGCGGCCAAAGTCGCCTTGCAGTCCCGACTGTGGAATAGTGAATGCGGCTGAATTAAAAGCCTTTCCTCCCGGATATTGCCCCCCAAAAAGGTAATATGGCACACCTGGAACCACATTCGGACGGGAATCGAACTCAACTCCGTCGACCAAGGTCGTGCCGCTAAATATGTTCACGGGCAATGCCGTTCTTGCGATCAAGAAGGTGTCCAACCCCCACTGATTTAGAACGATTTTCTCGAACGTGCTCTTGCTAGAAAAAGGTACGTTGTAAGAAATGGCACACGTGAACTGGTGGCGTACGTCGAAATCAGAATTTCCACGATCCACAGAAGGATTTGCAATCGTCGCCGGCGTGTTAGTGACAACCGAATCATCCGATGCGATATCAATTGAGTGCGAAAATGTGTAGGAGGCTAAGGCTTGCATTCCGCGATAGAGCCTGCGCTCAAACTTTAATTGCAGCGCATTGTAGTCGGAGGTCGCCGTGTTTCTCGTGACGCCGACGATGCTAGTGAAATTAGCGTTTGGGGAGTACAAGGCATCCTGACGAAGCAGCTTGCGTCCTATTGACCCTATGTAAGTGGCAGACACAGTCTGGCTTCTTCCAAGCGATTGTTCCACCGCAAGGCTCCCTTGGTACGTTCGAGGAAGCTCTAGGTTGGGAACTGCTACATACATTGCCGTCGTTACCGGTGGGGTGAGACTGATGGTCGGCGGGACATTTTCACTTGCAGAAAGAGGAAATTGGACTCCGAACAGGTATTCTTCGCTGCTGTATGGAAACCCGCTTGTCACAAGACCAAGGGACCCTACTCCAAGGTCGTAAAATGTTCCAAGGCCCCCGCGCAAAATTGTCTCCCAGTCTTGCTTCCGAGTCATCCGGTAAGCCACCCCTACTCTCGGAGCAACATTATCGTAGGTTGTCGCGTAGAGCGGAGTTCCTCTGGGAGCCAACGCCAGTTCGGAAGGATTGGCAAGATTCTGTACGGTGAATGGACCACTAGCGTCATTTTTGCCCTTGAGAGCTGGATTAACATCCCACCGCAGTCCATAAGTGAGGGTCAAACGGGGTCTCAGTTTCCAAGTATCCTGGCCATAAAGCGACAGGTTTCTTGACAACAGCGCAGCGCCTTGGTTGTTGGCTATTCCAACAAACGGCGCCACACCGGTTTCGGCACTCGCGACAGTAAAGAAGAGAGCATCTTGGAAATAATTTTCTGGCGAAGAGAAAGGGGACAGCCAGCGGTAGTCAACGCCGTACTTGATCTGGTGTGTTCGCACCGTCGTCGACGTGTTATCCACCAAGTTCACCTGCCGTTGTTCCAAAGTTGCATTCTTACCCAGTTCGTATCCGCCGATGCCACCTCCGAAGATAAGAAATTCAAAGGCGCCATTTCCTGATGAAACGCCTTCAGGAAACACGAGCGCGGGCGATATAGGTACTGCGCCGCCCAAGCTATCCAAGCCGTCTGTGATTCTAGATCTGGAATTGCTGTAATTGACGCGCAATTCGTTGCTAGTGTGCGGCGTCAAACTGGCAGTAAGACCAAGCGTTATCGTCGGGATGGAAAACTGTGTTGCCGACGTAGCGCTAAGCGCCCCGGTAGCTCCGCGCTGCAATGTCTCGGACGGTGCATAGCTGTACCGACCGAAGATCGCGAGCTTCGAATTCACCACCCGGTCCAACCTGATGCTGTACGTATCCAACGAAGAGGGATTGGAATAGCTCGCGTTGAATTGCGCCATACCGCTCCCCAAGTCCAGCCCATTTGGAATTGGAAAGGCGTTCAAGAACGGTTGTATAGGCGCAATAGCATTCAGCCGGGATGGACCGTCAGGAACTACAGTCTCGCTTGCCTGCGGCTGGCGTAGGCGAAGTCCCTCGTAGGAGAAGAAAAAAAACGCCTTGCTTTTAGCGATAGGTCCCCCGAAAACACCACCGAAGTCATTTTGACGATCCTCTGCTTTTGGCTGACCATCATTGTCGTTGAACCAGTTATTCGCATCCAGCACGTCGTTTCTGAAATAGTCGAATAGCGTCCCATGAAATTGGTCCGTGCCCGAGCGCGTTAAAATGGCTACTTGTCCGCCAGGGGCGCTTCCAAATTCAGGAGCGAATGTAGAAGTCTGTATGCGAAATTCCTGCATCGCGTCCACCGAGACTAGGCTGTTCGTTCCACCTAGAGCATTGAAAGCTGGAACAGCTCCACCTGCAGCCTGATACAATGACGTTGATCCTATGGCAATACTGGTTCCAAAGTTGGCACTTACTCCGTCTACGGTGAAATAGTTGGCGTCGGTGCGCTGCCCGTTGACACTAAATTGGCCTGGAGCATTATTGCTAGCAGGAACCAGCACAACACCTGGTATGAGAGTGATCAGCGTTTGAAAGCTTCTGCCATTTAAGGGCATATTTTCGGCGAATTGCCGATCCACTACTGTGCTTACCGATGCGTCGGTCGTATTCACATTGAGCGTATCGCTTGTAACCGTGATCGATTCACTTGTTGGCCCGACCTCAAGTGCAAAATTCTGTTCCAGAATATCCTGGACGTGGAGCACAAGGTCTGTTTTGTTGATTACCTTGAACCCGTCTTTTCGCACGACGAGCCTGTATCTTCCCGGAGGAACACTGGGAATAACGTATATCCCGCTGCCATTGGCTTTCGTCGGATAGACAACATTCGTGTCAATGTTCACGGCCTGGACATCCGTGCCGGGCACGACTCTGCCTTGAGAGTCCGTGATCTGACCATTGATCGTTGCGCTTGCCGTCTGCCCACGAAGGTTGGGAGGGCTGATCGAAATCAGCAACGCAAAGCACAACAGGGCCCATGAACGGTTCATCATGCGGAGACACTTGGATACTGCCGGGCAGATGCGGCGCTGGCTCATTGGGTGACACTCCTTCGTGGGATTTTCCTGGTACTAAAGTTGTATGCCTCGCCAACGTGCCAACTGTCCCAAGAGGAAATGCCAAAATTTGATGGATGAACGGCGTGCGCCTTGAACTGGTGTGGTGAGTGGCGCCGTAGGCTCTGGGCGCTGTGGCGCAAGTCATACAAACCAATGGAGGAGCCCCCTGCCTGTCGGGTTAGCCATCTCCGAAAGCACGATTTGTCTGGGCTTGTATGAGCCGTTCTACGGGTGATTGGCCTCGCCACCGAGAAAGGCGTACAAAATCCTTTTGCCTTGGGGCTTGCCGCCGTCGCCGTTGTGCGGCTCCAGGGTGACAAAGACAGAGTTGATCTCCGCAATCTGCCGCGGGTCGTCCACCTTCAGCAGCCACCTTCTCTGGGCCTTATCATCCACATAGAACACGCCAAGGCTCTTCACGCTGGCTGGCTGGCCCAGGCGTTCTCCCCAAGCCTCGTAGGTATAGTTCGCATTCAGGACCTTCTTGTCATCCAGATCGAAGGCATAGAAGATCAGTGACTTCCCCTCGGTGTAGAAAACGCGGCCGAACGACTTCCGGTCATTTCCAGCTCCATTCGAGTCATGCACATCGATGATGTGGAGGTTGCGCGCGCCCATCAGGTCCCGCACATCCCGTCCGACCGCCAGCATTTGCCGTTCCCGATCAAGGGACGCCGTCTGCGTGGCAAGTTGATCGTTGAGATCGCGGATTCGCAACTGATTGGCTGCCAAAGCTGCCTGGCCGTCGGCAATGCGCTCCTGCAGTTGTGCAACTTGTGTGCGCAACCCGGCCGCGCTCTGCTCGTTGCCTTGAACTTGCGACTGAAACGAAGCGATTTGGCCGTTCTTCTCGCTCACCTTTTCCAGAAGAGCGGACTGCCCTGCCTCGTAGACTCTCAGAGAGTCCTTAGCTTTCTGCAATTCCGCAATGGTTTCCGATAGTTTCTCTTCCAATGCCTCAATGGTCTTTGCATCCGCTTCGTCCGTCGCCCGGAGTTGAGCAACGGAGTCATCAGCAGTGTTGGAATCATGGCCGGCCTGGCCGGGCTGCGGCGCTGCCGTTGTACGCACGGCTCCGTGCATGGATGCCAACTCTCGTTGGACAAGCGCAAGATGAGTCGCGTATCCGCCCACAAAGAGTAGCGTTGCAATGGAGGCAGCCAGAGCCCAGCGATATAGAGCGCGCTGCGTGTGAACTGGGAAAAGCGAACTCAGTGCCGGAACTGCGGTCGTAGATGGCCCACACAATGCCTCCTGAGACAACGACAAGCCGCTGCTCTGCGCGTGCGCCAGAAATTCCTTGCGAAGTCGCTTTTTGTCTGCTGCTGAGTACCCGGTCTCGAACGATGTGGCGTTGTCCGAAAACATGGAAAGCTGTGGCAACAGGAATTGGGTAAATTCGCGATACTGTTCCCGGCATTCGGCGCACTCGCTGAGATGCTGCCGAAGATCCTGCATCTCGGCGGCCGAAACCTCGCCGATCATCGCCAACGTACAAAGTTCTTCGTACTGCTCATGCCCTGACACGGCTTACCCCCATTCTAGTCACCTGCTGTCGCTGTTCGGCCTGCATATTTCCGCGAATCGATTTCAGGTGCTCTTTCAACTTGGTCATGCCTCGATAGTAGTGATGCCGCACGTTAGAAAAGGTCTGCTTCGTGCGCTTCGCAACGTCCTTCAGATTCAATCCTTCAAAATGAACCATCTCAATGGTGCGCCGTTGATTCTCGTCCAAAAGTGCAAGGGCTTCACGCACGAAGCGCGTACACTCCTGCGGGGCCTCGGAGTAAAGATGCAAAGCGCCCTGCTCGAACTCCGACAAATCTCCCATAGCGACATTGGCGTAGAACCGCCGGACGAGCAGGTAATTCCGGCGGTTGATGCTGCGCCCGTATGCGTACTGCATGAGCCACACTAAGACTGTGCCGCGCGCAGGGTCATATTGTTCCGCACGCTCTGCAATTTCCATAAAAACATTTTGCAGGGCGTCTTCTGCCTCCCCCCGATCACGTAAGATCCGAAGCCCGACTCCAAGCACCGCGTTGTGGTACCTGTCGTAGAGCACGGTCAAGGCATCGCCATTGCCAGCTTGCAACTCCCTGACGACATCGGCATCGCCCATCATCGCGAGAGCTGCGTAGCTCGCTCGTGGAGATTCCGCGGAGTGTGGCGTGGGCTTCATAGAGTGGTCGCACTTGGTGATGCCCCGGTTCCATCACGGTGGCCTTCGTGCAACACAGCAAAAATACCACAAAAACAATGTTTAGAAATATTTAATATGTGTGGGACAAATCGCCTCTCTGAGCTGCATACTCTAATTAGGCCGTACCCAGTTTCATCGGCCGCAGCGGTTGCCGTGTCTCCTTCACACAAGAAGCACCTCTACGCGTGTCGGACATTTCGACTGGCAGGATCTGGGTGTTTGATTTTCCTAGATGTTTTGCCCTGGCGAACTTGGCGCACGGCTTGATAAAGCATCCTCATAAGCCTCATCCCGAAAAGTGACGCTCGATGTGCGTCACTTGGGAGCAGCATTTGCCTTGGCGTCATTTTCCTCCTGCATCTTCCTCAAACCTCTCCACCTCTCGTACTGCTCCTTCTTTGCCTGGTCGGGATCCTCTTCGCCTTTGAGCCAAAAGCAAAACCAGTCCACGTCTCCCTGCTGCGAGACCATGCGGTCCCAGGGCTTTTCCAAAATGTGCGTTCCTTCCGGGATATAAATCATCTCGACCGGTTTACCAAGCTCGGACAGCCCGACGTACCAATGCCAATCAAATAACAGCGAGGACGGGTATGAGGTTTGGATGCGGAGCGGCGTTTCGATCCTGTCCATCAGGAAAGCGGGCGACTGCTCTATCCATTGGGACAATCTTTTACCATACGGAGGACCACCGTACACCTGCTCGAAGAAACCAGCCATATTCGGGAAGGCTATATATTGGAAATAGCTGTAGTCCACTCCATCGGCAAGGGCGGCCGTAGCGAAGTGGTATTTGGAATGTGTCAACGTGTACGTCACGTACCAGTACGTCCGGCTGAATGCTGTGATGCCGACTCGATTTCGATCAATGAGCTCTCGACCATCTAAGTAGTCGATAGCACCCTCGTAGGTGGCCATGGCTCTCGACGCTTCCTCGGTTGCTTCCGCGATATGCCAGTCTGGATCAGGGACCTGCACGACAATGAACCCCTTGCTAGCCAGGGCCTGGGCCGCGAAGGCAGTCGTCCATGGGCCATCCATCCAGAATCTCTCCGAGCTCCATCCGTGGGTTTGTATCACCAATGGATACTTCTTGCCCGCAACATAGTCGGGAGGCCAATAAAGCCCGCCTTTCACTTCATTGCCGCGCGAATCCTTCCACGTAATTTCCTCAACCCGAGCCAGGGAAAGATGTTGGAATTGAGGATTAAGGTCCATCAGCAGGGACCTATGGCCGGTGGGAGGATCGACGGCAACGATGCGCGGAGGTGTATTCATGCCCTCATCAAGAATAATTTCCGGCTGCGATGGCACTCCTGTTTCCTCCGGAACACGCAAACGAGACCACGTCTCACCGTCCTTTCGAAAGTAAGCCTTCGGCGTAGTCTTTCCATGACGGCTATCCATTCTGCCCACATCGCAGGCAACATAGCCGGTCTTGGAATCCCAGCTCAGGAGCCTCAGGTCATCTTGGCTCACTTTGACAAACTGCCGGTCGGCAACCCTGAATTCCACTAAGAAAGCATGCGCTTTTCTCAACTTCCGTTCAACAGGATCATCAACATTTAGTGGAAGATACACGTTGGAGAGAATTACGGACTTGCTGTCAGGGGACCAAACCATCTCCGATCCAAAGGTGGGGATTGGCGCATCGAACAATAATTCGCTGCCCCCAGTGGTCGTGTCAACCAACTCGTATTGACGGATGCCCGAGCGGTGTCCGCTCTGGGTATGGTGGAGCGTTTTCATTTTCAGGAATTCATCCTCGTACTCGCTCCACGCATTGGAGACCTGGGCGGCCTCCGTCTGGATCAGGAGGTGTGCTCCGTCCGGTGAAAGTAACATCTCGGGGTGGTCGTCCCCGATTCGTCCTTGGATCGCGACCTTAGTTTCCGGGTCCTTTCCCACGCGCTTTATGAACAGAAAGTGGTCGTCGTACTCGCCTCCCCCATAGCTACCGCCTATTAGATCGGCCACGCTCTGATCTGCGACAGCAATTCCCTTTCGTAAAGCGCTTTCCGTAAGGTATGTTGCAACCGGACTTCTCGCCGCATACAGGATGATTCCCCCGCCGGTCGTGGCTACCAGCGACGTTAGATTGGTGGGATGACTCGTCAGTTTTGTCAACTCGTTCGAACTGCACTTCAATGCATAGAGTTGCGTTGGCTCGCCCGCGCGCTCGCCTAAGAACAGAATGGTATCATTATCGTTAAGCCAGCGCACATTACTGATCGCTGGCTGGTTTGAGGATGAGGCTAGCGTAACCAAGACTCGCGGCTCGGGCGATTGGAACACTTCGGCTGTTTGGAACAGTAGTAGAGAATACTCGTTGGTGTTCGCCTCCATGTTTCCCTTCTTCAAGACCACGACGAAGCGTTTTCCGTTCGGAGAGAATTTTGCTACGATCCCTTTGGAGGGTGCGCCTTCGGTGTAGCTCGGTTCACCTAAACGGGTCATCTGAATTGAGTCGGCGACCGTGACGCGCCGCTTCGTTGACACGGCCCCCGCGCTGCTTTGCGAGGTCGATGTACTACTTGCGGGTCTTTCAGCCGGCTGATCGCTACAGAACGCAGTGCTACAGCACATCGTTAGTAAATAAGCACTGCCCATCAGTAAGAGGCAACTCAGCGATGCTCGGATCCTTGTTAAATGCAACCAGATTGCTGTCCGACCAAATGTTTCCTTGGAAATATGGCTCACTTCGCTCACGTTGGACAAGCAGAAATCCTTTCCGTTGGTTAAGTGATCTTAGGGAGTCTCTGTCAAGAGACACGGCGTTTGACCGCAGCAGCGAAAGGCAATTTGAGTCGATGGGCGAACGCCTTCCGTCAACACCTTTTCCTTACGACAAGCTCAGAAGAGAAGCTTCAGCGCAAGCTGAATGGACCGGGGCCCGCCTACCTGATAGAGCGGATCGAACGCTCCCGATCCAAGATTACCTCCAGCAAGGCTCTGCCCCAGCATCTGGTCTGACTGACCGAACTGGGGGTTGAACGCCCCAGGGCCTCCGAGGTTTCCAACCGGAGGCCCAAAGTTGGGATGGTTAAGAACATTGAACATCTCGGAGCGGAACTGCAACTTCAACGACTCGTGAATGGGGAATTCGCGGCGGACTGCAAAATCCCATTGAATCATGCCGAATGCCCGCAGCGCATTCCGCGACAGATCTCCTTGGCTAACGGGCAAGCCGGTCGTCGGGTCAATTGGAGGAGACGTGAACGCTGCTGGATTGAATGCTTTCCCGCCTGGGTATTGTTGTCCATATAAATAGAACGGCTCACCCGCGACGACATCTGGCCTAACGTTGGTGTAGTATCCGCTCGCCAGTTCACCCTCATAACCGTAGTAGAGGTTAACCGGAGGAGCGGATCGACCCTGGATCATATTCTCGGTGGACCAATCTTGAAGGATCGCGCGTGCGAATGCATTGCCGTTAGGGGTAGGCACATCATAGGTCAGCCCTGTCGAAAACGCATTTCGAATATCGAAGTCGGAGGGTCCCCGGTTGACGTTCGAATTGAGGGCTATCAGTGTATTGGACCCACTCCCGAAAGAACCAGCTGAAGCCGTGTCAATGGAATGTGACCACGAATAGGAGGCAAGTGCCTGCAGGCCATGCAATAATCTTCGCTGAAACTGAAGTTGCAGCGCATTGTAGTTGGAAGTACCTGTATTCGTTATCAAGTCGGCAAATGCCAAGTTCGGGTTGGGGAATGAAATCTCCGCCGTCTGTACAAGACGTCTTCCAACGGCACCGATATAGGAGGCACTTATCGATTGCTGCTTTCCCAACGCTTGTTCGACTGCAACATTCCACTGGAGCGTGTAGGGTGATTCGAGATTCGGATCAAATGAGGTAAGCGCCCCACCATTGTTGGCGTTAGGCGGTACGACTGGCGACGGGGCTGCATCGGCGGCACTCAAAGGAAACGTCGCAGTGCCACCAATAGGGATGCCATATACAAAGCTCAGCGATCCAAAAGGGTAGTCCAGCAGACCGGTCATGTTACCGGCTTCCGAGGACGCCAGATCATAAAAGACACCAAACCCTCCTCGAAGCACGGTTTGCCATCTCTGACTCTGAGACACCTGATACGCCAACCCAATCCGAGGTGCAAGGTTGCCCCAGTTCGTTTTGTAGGGCGGCGTACCGGCCGGCAGCAGAGCCAGGTTGGATAGATTGCTGAGATTGAAGCCCGTAACCGCGGGAAACTCGGGGGACGAGGACGGCACAAAATCCACATCCCACCTCAATCCGTAAGTCATGGTCAAACGGGGGACGATGTGCCAGCTGTCTTGAGCAAAAACGCCAAGGTTATGGAACAGAAAAGTTATTGGGGTATTGGACTCTACCTCGCTGAAGTATAGAGTTCCGGTCTCTGCGGAAGGTACGTCTATGAACTGATCGTTCTGAAGGTAAGGGGGTTGATCATAACGAGGTGACAAGCGGCGATAGTCGATACCGAACTTCAGATTATGCGAGCCCTTTTGCATGGAGACGCTGTCCACGACGTTCAATTGACGTTGCTGGTTGTGCCCCGATGACTCTTCCCCTATGCCTTGATAGTTTCCTAGCGATTCTATGTAAAAGAGGAGCCCTCCATTCTGGGCTGTAAACGGACTCGGGAGTGGCACCGCCGCCAGCGGTACTGCGCTCCCGAAGTTGTCCATGCTAAACCCCGCAGAAGCGTCCGTACTACTGTAGTTGAAGCGAAAGTCGTTCGCAGCACGGGGCGATATCGACCAAGTCAGGCCAAGAGTTCCAGTTTGGGTAGTGGTTGTTGTCGGGATGAACAAACTTAACGCCGAGCTATAAACTCCGCGCTGATTTAGTGCTGAAGGAGAGTAGTTGTAACGCCCGAAGAGACTGAGCCGATCATTCAATTTGTGGTCAACTCGAAGACTGGTGGCATCGAGCGTACCCGGATCGGAGTAGCTGGCGTTGAACTGCGCTATGCCTTGATGATTGCCGTTCAGAAGAACCTCGGGACCGTTGGGCAGCGGGAACGCGTTCATGTAAGGCAGGAGCGCTGGCAGCGCAAATTGCCTCGAATAAGGATCCTGTGGATTGGTATCAGGGACGAGCGTGAGAGTGGTCTGCGGCAGTCGTAGTCGAAGCCCTTCGTAAGAAAAGAAAAAGAAAGTCTTACCCTTGATAATGGGGCCACTGAAGGTCCCACCGAAATCGTTCTGGCGTTCTTTCGCCTTTGGAAGCGGAGGATTATTCGTGAACCCGTTGAACCAGTTGTTCGCATCTAGAGCATCGTTCCGCAAGTAGTCGAACGCTGTACCGTGAAACTGATTGGTCCCAGAACGCGTGACAATGGAGATCTGTGCGCCCGGCTGACGCCCAAATTCTGGCGCATAGGTAGAGGTCTGGATGCGAAATTCCTGGAGCGCATCTACGGAGACCAGGCTGTTCGTTCCACCAAACACACTGGTCGAGCCAAGAGTCCCTGCAATCCCGCTTCCTGCAATACCGCTTGCGTTAATCCCGATGTTGGCGCTCACCCCGTCCACCATCCAGTTGTTTGCGTTTGCGCGCTGGCCGTTGACGCTGAACTGGCCAGTGTCAACCCCATTGGTGGCGGTAAGAACTACTCCTGGAGTAAGCTGGATCAGCGATTGAAAGCTCCTGCCATTCATCGGCAGGTTCTCGGCGAACTGCCGGTCCACGACGGTGCTGACCGACGCGTTGGT
>JBAVYF010000313.1:0-3353 GCA_049698655.1 Occallatibacter sp.
CGTCCACGCCGATGAACGAGGAGATGTTATCGACAGCCGGATCCTCTAAAATCACCTCCACCAGCTTCTGCTGGCGCTCGGCCATTGAAGTGAAGCTGACCGTCTGCGGCGCTTCGCTGATGCCCAGGATCACGCCCGTATCCTGCACCGGGAAAAAGCCTTTGGGGATCACCACATAGAGCAGCAGGGTGCCCACCAGCGTGCCGATCGTGACCAGCAGCGTGATGAAGCGATAGCGCAGAACCACGCTGAGAGTGCGCCCATACCACGCGATGATGGAGTTGAAAACCTTCTCCGACCAATAGTAGAAACGCGTCTGTTTGGCGACCGACTTGTCCTGCAGAATGCGCGAGCACATCATGGGCGTCAGCGTCAGCGAAACCACGGCTGAGACCAGGATGGTGACCGCCAGGGTAATGGCGAACTCGCGGAAGAGCCGGCCCACCACATCGCTCATAAACAAGAGTGGAATCAGCACCGCGATCAGCGAAACCGTCAGCGACATGATGGTGAAGCCTATCTGCTCGCTGCCCTTGAGCGCCGCCTTCATCGGGCTCAGGCCCTCTTCAATGAAGCGCGAGATATTCTCAATCATCACGATGGCGTCATCCACCACAAAGCCGGTGGAGATGGTGAGCGCCATCAGAGTTAGGTTGTTCAGGCTGTAGCCCAGCAGGTACATCACGCCGAAGGTGCCGACAATCGACAGCGGCACCGCAACGGATGGAATGATGGTGGCTGCCAGATTGCGCAGGAAGAGGAAGATGACCATCACTACCAGGGCGACGGTGAGCATGAGCTCAAATTCCACGTCCCGGACAGAGGCGCGAATGGTGACGGTGCGATCGGTGAGCACCTTCACCTGCACGCTGGCCGGCAAGCTGGTCTGCAACTGCGGCAGCAGCTTCTTGATGCGGTCTACTACGGCGATGATGTTGGCGCCCGGCTGGCGCTGAATGTTGACGATGACCGCGGGCTGGCGGTCCATCCAGGCGGCCTGCTGGGAGTTTTCGGCGGCATCGACGATCAGCGCCACATCGGAGGCGCGCACCGCGGCTCCGTTGCGATAAGCCACAATCACCGGCTTGTAGTCGCCGCTGGAAAGCAACTGGTCGTTGGCGCCGATGGTATAGGACTGGCGGTTGCCGTTCAGCGTTCCCTTGGCCTGGTCCACGTTGGCCGCCGCCAATGCGGTGCGCAGGTCTTCCAGGCTCAGGTTGTAGGCAGCCAATTGGGCCGGGTTGGCCTGAATGCGCACGGAGGGCTTCTGCCCGCCGGCAATGGAAACCAGTCCGACGCCGGTAACCTGCGAAATCTTCTGCGCCAGGTTGGTGTCGGCAGCGTCTTCAATCTTATCGAGGGGCAGCGAGTCGGAATAAAGCGCCAGCGTCAGGATGGGCGCGTCGGCGGGGTTGACCTTGCTGTAGATGGGAGGATTGGGCAGATCGGCAGGCAAAAAGCTCGTGGCCGCGTTGATGGCCGCCTGCACCTCCTGCTCGGCCACGTCGATGTTCTCTTCGAGGTTGAACTCGAGGGTGATCACCGAGCCGCCGCCGCTGCTGACCGAGGTCATCTGCTTGAGGCCCGGCATCTGTCCGAACTGCCGCTCTAGGGGCGAGGTGACCGACGAGGCCATCACCTCAGGTCCGCCGCCGGGATAGAAGGTGAGTACCTGGATGATCGGGTAGTCCACCTCGGGCAGGGCGGAGACCGGCAACTGCTGATAGCCCACAAAGCCCGCCAGCAGGATGGCCGCCATCAGCAGCGAAGTCGCTACCGGACGCAGAATGAATGGCCGGGAAGGGCTCACTGCTTGTTCCTCTTATCGTTGTTCTTGCCGTTGCCGCCGGAGCTTGCACCCGCTGCGCCCTGCGTGGTCCGCTGGTGAGCCACACTGGCGGTCACATTCTGTCCAGGGCGCAGCCGGTCCGCGCCGTCCACCACGACGGTCTGTCCCGGTTGCAGGCCGTTGTCCAGGATGGTGACCTGTCCCTCGGCCAAAGCCACCTTCACGGGCTGGATTCTGGCGGTTCCATTTCCCTGTGCGTCGGCATGATCGACGACCCACACATACGAGCCCTGGTTGCCGGTCTGAATGGCCGCCGACGGCACTACCAGCGCGTTGGGCCGCTCTTCCATCACCAGATGAATGTTGACGAACTGGTTGGGAAACAGCGCCTCGTCTTTGTTGTCGAAGACCGCCTTCAGCTTGCCCGTTCCAGTGGTGGTGTCGATCTGGTTGTCGGCGGTGAGCAGATAGCCACCGGCCAGCTTCTGCGTGTCACCCTGGTCGTAGGCGTCCACGAGAAGACGCTTTTCCGCCCGCAGTTTGCCCAGCACCTGGGGAAGCTCGTCCTCGGGCAAAGTGAAATAAACAGCGATGGGCTGGAACTGGTTGATGATGACCAGGTTGGTGGTGTTGGCGGTGATGATGTTGCCGGGGTCCACCAGCCGCAAACCGATTTTGCCGTTGATCGGCGATTGAATTGTGCACCATTCTAGTT
Source organism: Occallatibacter sp. (assembly GCA_049698655.1). Classification (GTDB taxonomy): domain Bacteria; phylum Acidobacteriota; class Terriglobia; order Terriglobales; family Acidobacteriaceae; genus Telmatobacter. The sequence goes on from JBAVYF010000313.1 coordinate 2,505, forward strand.
GCAACTGAGCGGTCTCGATGGCTGCTTTGTCGGAGGCGATGGCGCCCTCGTATTGCCCCTGCGCAGCCTCATCGGCTTGCATGGTCTCCTTGGAAGTCACGCCGGCGTCATAGAGCGCCTTGTAGCGGGCAAACTCGGCCTGGGCGTTCTTCAGCAGCGCCTCATCGTGAACCAGGGTGCCCTTGGCCTGATCCAGCGCGGCCTGGTAAGGCCGGGGATCGATTACCAGGATGGTCTGGCCCTGCTTCACCTGCTGGCCTTCGGTGAACCTGACTGGTTCGAGTTGGCCGCTGACTCTTGCCTTCACGGTGACGCTCATGTAGGGCATAACCGTGCCCAACGCCGTCAAAAAGATCGGCATCGGCTTCTGCTCAGTGGCAGTCACCTGCACCGGAACCGGCCGGCTCTGCAACGCCGCCGCCTGACTGGCGCTGTTTGCCGCGGTCTGCTTCTGGTTCTGATAGATTCGCCATACGATCAAGCCTAACGCGGTGATCAACGCCACGTACACCACGATGCGGACCCAGGAACGCCTGGGTGCGGGGGGGTGTTGATTGAGGCCGCTTGCGGCCAGATGGGACTCCGGAGTGCCTTCAATGGACATGGTGTCGATTCCCGTCATTTATTCTTGAGTGAATGCCCGCAAAACGGGCAAAATGTTACTGTTCCGGGCGGAGGACATACTGCTCGCCTTCGTTTCTACGGACGCTTGAGTTTCCTGAAAGGTTTCTTCCGCCCAGGCGGCATACATTATGGAGCCGCGCGTCCTTCCCAACGGAGAAACGCATCCCCCATGGATGCAAGACGGAACCATTGTAAGCGAATCAAGCGGTCCCAGGATATTTGCGG
>JBAVYF010000314.1:0-3487 GCA_049698655.1 Occallatibacter sp.
CCAGGGATCCCAGACGACCATCTGGTCGAGCGGAATGCCCATCTCATAGACGGTGTTGCGGCCGAGGTGCTGGTCGGGAAGGAACAAAACACGCTTGGCGCGGGTAAAGGCCCATTCGAAGGCGGCGCGGGCGTTGGACGAGGTGCAGACCAGGCCGCCGTGTTCGCCGCAGAAGGCTTTGATGGCGGCAGTGGAGTTCATGTAGGTGAGGGGGATGATTTCGCCGGCCAGGCCAAGTCGCTCAAGCGCCTCCCAACAGGCTTCGACCTGGGAGATTTCAGCCATATCGGCCATGGAGCAGCCAGCGTTGAGGTCGGGCAGAATCACTTGTTGCCCCTCGTGGCCCAACACGTCGGCGCTCTCGGCCATGAAGTGTACGCCGCAGAAAACAATGTATTTGGCGTCGGTCTCGGCGGCGATGCGGGAGAGCTTGTAGCTGTCGCCGGTGGCGTCGGCGAAGCGAATCACCTCGTCGCGCTGGTAGTGGTGGCCGAGCAGGAGGGTTGTCGAGCCAAGTTTGGCGCGCGCCTCGGCTATGCGCTCGTCCATCGTATGGTCGGGGAGCGCGAGGTAGTTTTCGAGGCTACAGGTGCTGCCAGCCTCCGGCGAGGCTGCCGTCAGATCGTCGAGAACCAAGTTCACCGTATTCCGCCTTCAGTCCAGCTCGCCCTTTTGGGGGCAGCGGACGGGGATGTTGAAAGCAATTCCAGCTTGCAGTAGATGCACTGGCTTTGCTGAAGACCTGTCGGCACTTGCGGCCAACCGCTTCAGAAAAGCCCCCACCCACGGGGTTGTTGCAAGCCTTACTTCTAGTTGGACGCGACCCGATGCGTTTGGATTCGAGAATCCGACTCGGCAAAGACCGCTTCCACTGGGAATGATTGTAACAAAGGGTTAACGGAGAACTCAAATGGCTGCCGGAGCTATCGCTGGAGCTCAGGCAGCGTCCTTGTCCATTTGTTCGCGCCGTGCGCGGGCAGGTATCATGAACCTTTATGGTGATGCCGCCGACAATTGAAGTTGCCAGCCTGGGGATGTGGGATTCACTGATCCTGTTGGTGATGGCGCTGGTGGTCTTCGGGCCGCGGCGGTTGCCGGAGATCGGGCGCAAGATCGGCAAGGTGATGTACGAGGTCCGCAAGGCCTCCAACGACTTCAAGTTCCAGATGGAAGAGGAGTTGCGCAACGTCGAGGAGGCCGACCGGCGGAAGAAGGATGAGGAGCGGCTGAGCGCGCTGGCGCTGGCGGCTCCGGCAGCAAGTGCAGGGACAGATTTGGATTCCCAGGTCCCAGAAGCGGGACCTGGGGCACCCAGTTCGGAGGCGCCCGGCTCTGGAGCATCCCAGGAGAGTCCATACCCGGATGAAGCCGTTTACCCTGCCGTGGTTGCAACGGCTCCTGAAGCACAGGCGGCAGTGACGTATCCGCAGATTCAGCCGCCCTCGACGGGTGCACCGGTGGCGGCGGCGCGGCCGGGCAGCCTGACGGAGCAGGTCAAGGAGCCGGGGAGCAACCATGCTTGATCCCGCAGAGGCCATCGGCAAAGCACGCGAGGCCGTGACCGAGCGCGCGGAGCTGCCCGGCATGAGCCTGATGGAACACCTGGACGAGCTGCGCAAGCGCATCATCCGCTCGGTCATTTTTCTGGTGCTGGGCTTCGGCGCGGCCTGGGGTTTTCATGACCGCTTCGTCGGTTTCATCCAGGCGCCGCTCAACCACATTGGCAAGTCGCTGGTCTTCACCCACCCCATGGACCCGTTGAACCTGGACTTGCAGGTTTCGCTGATCGCCGGAGCGATTCTGGCCTCGCCCTTCATTCTCTTCCAGGTGTGGCTGTTCATTGCGCCGGGACTCTACCAGAAGGAGCGGCGGTTTGTGATTCCCTTCATGGCGGCCACGGTGGGACTGTTTCTGGCCGGCGCGGCCTTCGGCTACTTCTATGTGCTGCCGGGAGCGCTCCAGATTCTGATTGTGAACTTCGGGCATAACTTCACCTCCATGGTCACCATCGAGGAGTACTCCAGCTTCTTTCTGTCGATCATCCTCGGCCTGGGCATCAGCTTCGAGATGCCGGTGCTGATCTTTTTCCTGGCGCTGTTCGGCATCGTCAGCCCGCGCTTTTTGTGGAGGAACATCCGCTACGCCATTCTCGCCGTCTTCCTGGTAGCCGCTATCATCTGCCCCAGTCCCGACCCCTGGACGATGTGCATTTACGCAGTACCGATGCTGGCGCTTTACGTGTTGGGCATCGGCGTGGCTTGGTGGGTGCATCCTTCACGGCGCAAGAAGAAGGAGGCTGCGAAGTGAATAGAGCTGGATTGAGTTGCGCGGTTTCCCGCCCTTGCGACAAAAAGAAATCGCAAGGATGGGGCACGGAGCGTTTAGGAAATCAAGTTATTTTCATCTCGTCCTGGAAGAAGTTAGAGGTACAAATGTTGGGTGCCCCATCCTTGCCGCGTTTTTGTTTTTGCGGCAAGGGTGGGATACCACAACTGTGGATGGTGTTTGTTCTCGCGCTGCTCCTGTTCTCTCCTCTCGCCGCACCCGCCCAAACGCACTTCAACGGGGTTAAGGCACTGGAGTATGCGCGTCAGTTTGTGTCGATAGGGCCGCGCTGGCCCACCAGCCTGGGGCACGTAAAGGCCGAGGAGTTTCTGCGCAACCACTTCCGCCACGACCAGCTCGAAGAGGATGCGTTCACCGCCTCGACGCCTATCGGCCCAGTGGCGATGCGCAACTTCATCGTGCGCTTTGCCGGCAAGAAGGACGGCGTAATTGTGCTGGCCACGCACTACGAGACCAACTACTGGCTCAAGAACATTAATTATGTGGGCGCCAACGACGGCGGCTCGACGACTGGCCTGCTGATGGCCATCGCCGACCGGCTGCGCGCCGAGACTGCGAGCGGCAAAAAGCTGGACGGCTACTCGGTCTGGCTGGTCTTCGACGATGGAGAAGAGTCAATTCAACCCGCCTGGACCGACTCCGATTCGCTCTATGGCACACGCCACCTGGCCGCCAAGTGGGCGCGCGACGGAACTCTGGGTAAGATCAAGGCCTTTATTCTGGCCGACATGATTGGCGACAAGGACTTGGACATTCAGCAGGAGAGCCGAGACACAGACTGGCTGGTTGCCTTGGTGCGGCAGGCGGCAAAAAAGTTCGTCTACGAGAAATACTTCTTCAAACAAGAGGAGGAGATCTCGGACGATCATCTGCCCTTCGTCCAGCGCGGTGTGCCGTCGATCGACATCATCGACCTGAACTACGGCCCCAACAACAGCTACCACCACACCGACAAAGACACCATGGACAAGATCAGCGCCCAGAGTCTGAAGATTGACGGCGATGTGTTCATGGAAACGATTCGGCTGATCGACCAGCGGTGAGCTGCTTTCGGCAGCATTCAACATGGAGGACCTTTCCCCAATGACAGCCAATCAGGCAGACGTTACTACCCTTTTCCTTGAATCTTCCCGCCATACGC
>JBAVYF010000315.1:0-6159 GCA_049698655.1 Occallatibacter sp.
TGCACCGAGAGCGCCTTCTCCCGCGCCATCTTCGCGGCGTTTGTGCAGGCTGCCGCAGTTTGGGAGCCGCGCCGCATCGAAGAGTCCGTCGCGCCCGCATGAACCCCGCACCCTGTCATCCCGAGCGACCCGGAGCGCAGCGAAGGGGAGTCGAAGGACCTGCGGTTTATAAGGGGATTGGCGGGTGGCCCATTCTTGATCCACCCTTTAAACATGGGTGCCCCATCCTTTCACAGTTTCATCGTGAAAGGGAGGGATACCGCGAACATAAACCAGCCTATGTGTCCCGCCTGTCCGTACTCCGGCAACACGTATACTTGGGATGCGGAGGAGCAGATCGTCTGCGCCATGGGAGCCAGCTACAGGCGCGGCGGCGGCAGGAGCGGCGGCCCAACAGCCAAGCACCGCAGGAGCAGCATTAGGAGGCGCAGTAGCAGGTGCGCAACAGGAGAAAAGTAGTTTGATTACTCCGCATTATGAATATTCAATAGGGTTTAGACTTTTGCGGTCAATCGATAGTTCAGGTAACGTACATTACGTTGGATTTTGTTATTCAGGTAGGGGTTTCGGATTGAATAATTCGTTCACGCAATCTGTTGAAGGCATGGATGGAAAGTTTGATGCAGGACCGATTCCCGAGGGTGATTACAAGTTTGGTAAAATACATGATCATCAGAAACTCGGTCCAGGAGGTATAAATTTAACACCGTACACTAGTTTTCCATTAAACCGGGGTCCATTTACGATCCGGATGCATGACGACAACAAACGTCATAATTTTACGGCATCAGAAGGCTGCCTCATTTGTGGCGCGAAAATTCGTTACGCCATCCCGAGTAGCGAGGCAAAGTTTTTGGAGGTAATACCATGATGATCGACCTCAAGAGATTTGCAGTCTGGTTCTTATTAGTAATAATAGGTCTGACCGGCAATTTAGCCGAAGCGCAGAAGGATACCACAGTGTTTCCAAGAAATTCTTCCGATTGGTGGTCTGTTCTTGGGAGCACAGAGGAAATAGATAGCGGAGTGATACAGCATAGGGAGCTTTCGGGCGCGAACTATCAAATCCTTGGAATCGATGTGCGTGACTTCAGCTTCGCCGAGGTCGAGAAGCGGCTGGGAAATGTATCAACTGTAGGACGTGGAGATGCTTCGACATCGAGGGAGCAGGCCTGCTACATGTCCCCTCTTGCAGAACACCCTACATATCTGATCTTCGAGCAAGGCGAGGTCGCCTTATCGTTTTATCTTTTCTCGGTGACTACACCCTGGGATGAACGAAATCTCTGCGCCAGTTCAAAGCAAGTTACGAGAGGCATGAAGACTAATTCAGGTTTGCGTCTCGGACTGACGATGAATCAGGTAATCGGAATTCTTGGGAAGCCGAGTAAGCGTCTTGAAAATGAACTCGATTATTTTGTGACTGTCAAAATGAAGGAGTCCTCGGAGGCCCTTGCGCGAGCTCGTTCACAACATCCCGAGTTAAGTGATAAGGAGTTTCACGAAGACTACGACGAGTACGATCTTACGGTGTTTATCCGCGCACAATTCGATCGCTCGGGGATGATCTATCTCGCAGTTGTGACAACGGAGACGAACTGATTATTCAGGCGGGCGGGTGGCCCATTCTTGATCTGCCCTTATAACTTTGGTGCCCCATCCTTTCACAGTTTCATCGTGAAAGGGTGGGATACTACGAACCCCAATCCGAACTCCGTTCATCGGAACCGAAAGAGCGAACACGGGCATGAGTGAACCTCCAAATCCCGCCGGTGTACGCCTCAACGCCCTTCTTGGGCAAGCCGGCCTTCCCCCATTGGCCGCCGCGCAGACCAGCCGCTTCGAGTCTTACCTTTCGCTTATTCTTCGCTGGAACGCCCGCGTCAACCTGACGGCAATTCGCGACGAGGAGGGGATTCTCTCGCGCCATTTTGTCGAGTCTATCGCCTGCGCCCGCGCCCTGCCCGCCGGTATCCAAACACTCCTAGACTTCGGTTCCGGTGCCGGTTTTCCCGGCATCCCCATCGCCCTCTGTCGCCCGGAGATCGCCGTCACCCTGGCCGAGTCGCAGGGCAAGAAAGCTGCGTTTCTGCGCGAGGCGGTCCGGTTGTTGGGGGTTACCACTTTGGTACATTCCGGCCGGGCAGAGACGCTGTGCTCGCAGTTCGATTGCGTCACCCTGCGCGCCGTCGACAAGATGGAACTCGCCGTCCAGGCAGCGTCAAAGCTGGTCCGCCCCGGCGGCTGGCTGGCGCTGATGACCACTGCCGCCGACCTTCCTGCCCTCCAATCAGCCGCCGGCGTGGAGTTTATTTGGCCGCAAGTGGTTCCACTGTCCGGCGGTGACAACCGTTTGCTTGCGCTGGGATTGCGAGAGACGGAGCTTGTTTCATAAACGAGCTTTGTATCAGTCTTCCACCGGCGTTGCCGGCCCGCGAAGGGATGAAACTCGAGTAGAACGATGCCGCCCGCTAACTTGCGAACTCGCTAACTCCGCGCAGCGGAGGCGAACTCGCCGCACTTGATCCAAAATGCTTTGCCCGCCATTCCTTTAGGTTGTTTCACTCGCAACAGGGCTGAAATCTTGTTTCTTTTCACGGCACGACTTCACAGGTTGCAGAAAACGCAATCTGAGCTGAAACGGGAGATTCTATTTCGGCGGGAGGAGGGGGAGAGAGAGATTCTCAGCGGCTGCGGGACGGCTGCGGGGGGCTTTTTTGAAGGTGGCATCGCGGCGGTGGAGGGGATATTCGGGCTGCTTGCCGTCCAGAATCTGCTGGATGGTGAGGATTTGCAGGCGGGGATAGGTGGTGCCGTCGGTTGATTTGTAGAGACCGGCTTCGGCGGCCTCGCGGAGCATGGGCTTGGTGGGTTCCTCGAAGCAGAGAAAGACTCCAATCTCGGCTTTTTCGCGGGAGAGGACACCGATGAGGTCGCGGACCTGGGGAACGGAGACACCGCCCGCCTTGACCGAGAAGATGATCTGCTTCGACTTGCCGGAGTCGTCGTCGTGGAAGTAGAGGCGACCGTCGATGCCACGGTCTGCGCCTTTTTTCTGCTCGGCGGGGCGCGCGCCTACCTGGCCCAGCGCCCACCACTGGAATTGGTACTTGTCCTCTGCGGCGAGTTGGCCTGCACCGGCTAAGTCAGTGGGCTCGCCTATCACGTCGTAGGTGGATTTGATCTCCGGGCCGAATGCGTCGGAGAGGCGCTTCTTGATGAGGCCGATGGCGAGGTGGGTAATGTCGATGCCGATCCAGCGGCGGTTGAGGCGCTGGGCTACCTGGACGGTGGTGCCGCAGCCACAGAAGGGATCGAGAACGAGGCCTCCTTCGTTGGAACTGGCTTTGAGGATGCGTTCGAGAAGGGCTTCTGGCTTTTGGGTGGGGTAGCCAAGGCGCTCAGCAGCTTGTGCTCCGATAGGTCCAATATCGGTCCAAATGTCCTGGATAGGTACGCCTTCCATTTCATCCAGGTAACGCTTGTATGAAGGAACAGCTCCTGGTTTTGTCTGGATGACTCGGCCCTCCAGGATGAGCTTTTCCATTTTCTCTTTTGTATACCGCCAGAATCTTGTAACCCCCATGACTTCATAACTTGGATTGCCCTTGGCTGCGCCTCCTGGTCCCGTCAAGTCACCCAAACGATATCGCCTACCTGTATCCTCTTCGACGTACTTATAAAAGTCGTTGACATAGCTTTCGTCATATTCCGTGTAGACCTGATTCCATTTCCAGTCCGTTCCCTTTGAATAAAAGAGAATCACATCGTGGATACGCCCATGCTGTTTTCTTCCTTGCTTGGCGTCACTATGCGCACTGCTGCGTTTCCAGATGATCTCAGTCCTGAAATTCTGCGGGCCGAAGACGGCGTCCATCAGAATCTTCAGGTAGTGGCTGGCGGTGGGATCGCAGTGGAGGTAGATGGAGCCGGTCTCTTTGAGGACGCGGCGGAGTTCGACGAGACGCGGGGCCATCATGGCTAGATAGGCCATCATGTCGGTGTTAAAGAGGAAGGTCTTGAAGGCGCGCAGGGCGTCAGCGACGCGTCCGCCCTGCTCGACGATCTGCTCGTAGGCACGCATCGACTCGTTATTCCACTCCCACGTGTCCTCGAAGGCGTGAATCTGAGAGCTGGATTGGGAGCCGTCCTTTTCGGCGAAGAGGACGTTGTAGTCCTGGCGGGAGTTGAAGGGCGGGTCGAGGTAGACGAGGTCCACCGACTCGTCCTTGACGTAGCGCTGGAGGACATCGAGATTGTCGCCGTAATAGAGCTTGTTTTTTTCGGCAGCCACGTGGTTGGCATGAGAGTAACACAGAAGGACGGCGGGGCGACAGCCTGGAAGCCATGAAATGGACGAATGGCAACCTCGGGGTAAACAGGCTGTGGGAAAATGTCCCTCAGGGGCTAAAGCCCGGAGCTTTATTGTGACTTATTCGGCATGGCTGAAGCCATGCCCTGATACAAAGCGGGAGTTTCCTCCGCAACCAGTTTCGCAGTTTCCCACCCTCCCCACAAAAAATGCGGGAAGGATGGGGCACCCGACCGTTAATGGTACCTCGGTTCCGCGTTTAGCGTTGGGAGACTCGGAACAATGCGAATCTCTCGCTTGGCGCATCTCTCCATAGCTCGAGAAGTGTGTAGAAGCGGTCGTGCTTAATCGGGATTGGATCAGGCTCAGTGACGCCTAGCAGACTTAACAACTCCAAAGGCCTGAGGACCTGAGTCGGGAATTCGATTGGTATCCCTCTGGATTTGCGGATCGTCGTTCCGATGTTAGCCAACTTGTTATCGAGAGTAAGAAAGACTTCCATACAGTTCCGCTGCGCGGTCCAGAGATGAAACATGTCGGGGTAGTTTTCGATACTGTTGCTGATCTTGCAAAACTGCTGGAAGCAATTCAAGTTCTTCAGGCTTTCGATCTCGAAGTCTGTTAACCCCAAGAGGTCCTTTAAGGGTAACCATTGCGGCAGGAATCCGTCCTTTAGTGCACAGAGCATTTGCATGAAGGCAATTTGGCTCAGGCCGGTTTTGAGCCCACGCTTTCGATCTTCCTTGCCGCCCTTTCTTGCGAACGTGAAGTAGTTACCTCGCAGGAAACGCGATCTTTCTATGGCGGGTAGGCAGGTCTTGATCTCGCATTCGGCAAGTGCATCGAGCATTGGATCGCCGATGAACTGCTGCATGCTCTCACACTGGAGTTCGCTATAGGTGAACGCTTCGATTCGTTTTTCTCGAATTAGGCGACCGACTGTAAAAAGCGAGTCGATTTGTGCCTGGAAGGTCGCATCATTGTGCGGTATTTTTCGCACCATGCCGAGGACTTCGCAATCGCTTTGAGCGCCGAAAAGCGGTCCTTGAGGCCCCATGTCCCAGTCGCAGAGCTGGCTATGGCCTGGGATGCTGTTGTCAAGCATGACGCGCATGGGTGAATCCTAATCCGCTTCACGCGGGTGCTCAAAGAGCTGATTGATGATCTCGCAGACAATCCGGACTTTCTGTAGAGCCGCCACGCCGTAAAGGTTTGTGCTGCCGTGCGCAAACTCGTTTCTGGACACTGGCAGGAATTTAGCGATAACCTTCACGTAATCCCAGTCCAAATCCTCGGCTGTAATCTGTATGTCCGATTCGTCCCACGTGATCTTGTCGAGCTTCTTTTCTGCCATCTCGCGAATCTTTTCCATTTCCACGCGGCTCCGACTGTTAATCTCGCCCCGGTTCCGCCACGCCGAAAAGCCTTCGTTCTTCACAATCCCGTGCCCCACTGCGTATTCCAGCAAAGGACGCAGCGTGGGTTTTTTCCCCTTGATTTTCCCCGTCCTGATTTCTTCCTTCAGCCGTTCACGCAAGGCCAGTTCGAGGCAAGCAAGACTTTGCAGCTCCGCCACGGGGTAAAAGCGGTAAACAAACCACGAATACAAATAAACATTTCTTGCCGTTTCGAACTGAACCACGATCTCCTCCGGCACACCCGCATGCAACACATACCTCGATATCCCTTCATGGTGGTCGGCCAGTTCGATGTCGCGGGAAGTCCCGTTTGTCCGGTCAATACTCACGAACATCGTGCTGCGTGGATCGGGTTCACACACGTATTCTGTCGGCCTTAGCCTCTCGGGATCGAATCTTTGCCCTGTCATTTGCTACTCCCTCCTGGCC
>JBAVYF010000316.1:0-8842 GCA_049698655.1 Occallatibacter sp.
CCGGTGATGATTCAGCGTCATGAGCGGGACATCGCCGTGGTGATGTCGGCTGTGGAGTACGACAGAATCCAAAAGATACGGATAGGGAAGCAACGGCGGGAAGAACTGACGCCGACAGAATATCTGGAGCGCTAATAGAATTGGCTGCGAGCGGTTATTCTGAGCGTTACGGCTGAATGAACGAGGCTGGTTGTTACAAGAATGCTCCGTGCCCCATCCTTTCGCCTTACCGGGGTCCCCGGCGACAGGTCTTCGTCGCTGGGGTGGTCGGGCGAAAGGGTGGGAAACCTCGAATCTAATTCGTGCCGTTCATCAGGAAGTGGCCATGACATCATCCCATCAACCTCTCCGCCGCGTGGCGGTCTTCTGCGGATCGTCCGACGGAACCAATCCTGCATTTGTAGCCGAGGCGCGTGCGCTGGGCGCATTGATTGCCGCCGCCGGGCTGGGGCTGGTCTACGGCGGGGCCAGCATCGGGCTGATGGGCGCAGCGGCTGATGCGGCGCTGGCTGGCGGAGCGGAGGTCATTGGCGTGTTGCCCGCGGTGCTGGTGGACCGCGAAATTGCTCACACCGGGCTGACCACGCTCGAACTGGTGCCCTCCATGCACGCGCGCAAGGCGCGCCAGGTGGAGATGGCCGATGCGTTTTTGGTGTTGCCGGGGGGTTACGGCACCATGGACGAGATGGTGGAGGTGGTGACCTGGGCGCAACTCGGCCTGCACGCGAAGCCCTGCATCCTCATCAATACCGCCGGGTACTGGGACGGGCTGCTGGCCTTTCTCGACACTGCGGTTGCGGCGGGGTTCGTGAAGCCGCAGAACCGGAGGCTGGTGCGCGTCGCTGCCAACGCGCAAGAGGCGGTGAGGATGGTGGCTGAGGGCTGACGGAATCCGGCTTGTCAAAACCCATGCAGATTATTACCGTTCCACGGCGCACAATGTTCATTGGAGGTCAGAGTGCGCAATGAGGTTAACCAGTCCCCGGTCTAATCTGTCAGGCATGTGACCGGTCTGTACCCCCCATGACCCCACCCCCCTCCCCCGAAAATCGCGGTTTTCAGGCACCATGGATCAGGCTAACATAAACAAATAAAACATCTTAGCTATTCTATCTATTGGCGAATCAGTAAACTTAAAAGGCTAAATTTCGCTGATTTTTGGGGTTTTTGGGGGAGAAATGGACAGGAAATCGGCGAGTATTCAAAACCTTGTTCGCTGCCGATCAGGGTTCCGCAATCCTGAAAATGCCCTGAACTGGACCGTTTTGTTTCTGATGGCCAGGCTCCGCAGCCATTTCCGTATACTCAACGCATAGTATGTCTACTCACCTCGACAAAATTCTAGCGACGACGCGGGCCTCGGTGGCCGCGGCCAAGTCGCATGTCCCCATCGCGGACCTGGAGCGGCTGGCCGCCGACCACCAGCCGCGCGGATGGGCTGCGGCTCTGCGCCGGAAGGCCGTCAGCGGCACTGCCATCATCGCCGAAATCAAGAAAGCCTCGCCTTCCAAGGGGCTGATTCGCGCGGAGTTCGACGCGGCTGAGCTCGCCCGGAGCTACTTTGCGGGCGGCGCGGCGGCGCTATCAGTTTTGACCGACGAGCCGTTCTTTCAGGGCAGCCTGCACAACCTGGAGCTGGCGTCGGCGGCGGTTCCGCTGCCTTGCTTGCGCAAGGACTTCACGGTGGACGAGTACCAGATCGTCGAGGCTCGCGCGCACCATGGGGACGCGATTCTGCTGATTACCGCCGCGCTTACCGATGGCGAACTCAAGCGTTTTGCCGCAACAGCGCACGCACTTTCTCTCGACGTGCTGGTCGAGGTGCATACGGCCGAAGAGCTTGATCGCGTGCTCTCGGCGCTGGGCGAAACCGGCGCTGACGCCATCGGCGTGAACAACCGCGACCTCAAGACTTTTGAGGTCCGCCTCGAAACCTCGCTCGAACTGGTGCAGCGGATTCCGCCCGCCGTGGTGCGCGTGGCCGAGAGCGGCATTGCAGCGCCCGAAGACCTGGCTAGCCTTCGCAAGGCGGGCTTCGATGCCTTCCTGATCGGCGAGAGCCTGATGCGTCAGCCCGACCCCGGCGCGGCGCTCAAGGCGCTGCTGACCGGAGCCATCGCAAAGGGAGCAGCCACGACCTTATGAGCCTGTGGATCAAAATCTGCGCCAATACTTCGCTCGGGGACGCGCTGCTGGCCGCTGAAGCCGGAGCGGACGCGGTAGGATTCGTCTTTGCGCCCAGCCCGCGCCGCGTGACGGCGGACGAAGTGGCTGCGATTACGCCGCATCTGCCGGCAGCCGTAGAGAAGATCGGCGTCTTCGTCGATGCCGGAGTGGAGGAGATCATCTCCATGGTTCAAGTCTGCGGCCTAACCGGCGTGCAACTGCACTTTGAGACGGACCCTGACCTGCCGGCCAGACTTCATGAGCGCCTCGGGCCGGAACTGCGCATCTTGCGGGTGGTGCACTTTGGCGCGGAAACTGCCGAGCGGTATGCAGCCCAGATCGCCGAGCACGCCCGGAACCCGCACGTGGATGCGGTGCTGGTGGACGCGCGGACTGCCACTACCGTCGGCGGGACGGGAGTGACCTTTGACTGGACTGAGGCGCGCAAAGCGCTCTTTCAAAACGCGGAAGCGCGGAAGCAACTCATCGCCGCCGGTGGGCTCAACCCGGCCAACGTGGCCGCAGCCATCGCCGCGCTGCGCCCCTGGGGCGTGGACGTGGTTACCGGCGTGGAAGCCTCACCGGGCCGCAAGGACCCGGCCAAGGTGCGGGAGTTTGTGGCCCGTGCGAGGATGGCTACTCGCGAGATGGAGTGACTGAAATACCCACGACAAGGACGAGCTCGATCGACAGCATCCAGCCGGTTGCAGCGTTGCGAGCCCGGAGCACGACAAAGGCTATAGCGGTTCCACAATTGCTGTACCCCGAAACCACTGCCCTCAAGTGGCATTTTCCTCAAGAAAATGCCACCCTGCACGATGACAGAAAGGGCACGTGAATTGTGGAACCGCTCTGGAGCTCTGCTTTACATGCTGCTTCCGCCTGTAAATATATCTACGTATTTTCGGGTGGTTTCTTCTATCCGGTGCTCTTTGAGAATCAACTGGTAACCTGCCTCGCCCATGCTTCGACGAAGCTCGGCATCGCCAAGGAGTCTTTCCAGTGCTGCGCAAATCGCCTCGCTGTTGCCTACGGGAACCAGAATGCCGGACCGGCCATCCTCAACGATCTCGGGCAAGCCGCCGGTATTGCTCGCGACCACCGGCAGCCCGGCCGACATAGCCTCAAGCACAGCGAGTGGGCAAGCCTCCTGCCATGTGGAGGGCTGGCAGTATATGTCGGTTGCGTCAAATACGCCAACCCCAGTTGGGTTGCTCAACAAACCCGTGAAGGTCACGGAGGCTTCGACACCCAGCTCAGTTGCAAGTTCCCGATACCTGGGCAGTTCAGGCCCATCTCCTACCAGCAGGAAACGAAGTTTCGAGTGTCTTTGCAAGAGCATGGCAGCGGCGCGAAGCATAACGTCCACGCCCTTCACCCCAACCATCCAACAGACCTGGGTTATGACAAGGTCTTCGGTGGGGATGCCATACCGATCCCGAAATTCGGCACGCCGGCTGAGGTCGATTTCCCGCACTTCAACACCGTTTGTCACAACAATGTTGCGGGCAGACGTTAAACCCTGAACATCGCCTGTTCTACGGGTGAAATCAGAGACGCTGATAATGGCGGTCAGCGGCGCGGTGAGAATACGCCCAACAATCCTCTTGAAAAGGCTCAACGGCGCAGCCACTTGGCCCTGATATCTCGAGGAGTGATCGTTGAAGAAGACTTGCTTGCATCCCGCCATCTTAGCCAGCCACAGAAAGCAGCGCATGACGCCATGGAAGGCGTAAACGAAGGTCCGCGGCTTATGTTTGCGGAGCAGCTTCCATAGTTCACCCGCGCAGGCTAGCCCCAGATAGCCCTGGTTGTCGAGTGACTCGATCGTTACATAAGGACAAGCAATGTACTCTCGGAATTCGGTCGAAATCAGTCCATCAAAGCAAAGAATCGAATCCCATCCAGCGGCACCGAGCGTGGTCACAAAATGCCGCAGAAACTTCTCGATTCCGCCAATCTTCCGCGGCGCCAGCCCCAGGACATATATCAGCCGGGGCCTGCTTCGATGTTCCGCATTGGCTCGTATGTTCGATTTCACCGGGTCTTTGCGGCGCTTTAGCTCGTCCAGATTTCCCATAAACCTCGTCATTTGGCTGGATCTCTTACTGCGGCTACGACCTCCTGCATGACTCTCTTCCAACTCATACTAGTTCCTTGCGCCGGCGCAATTTATTTCTTACACTCACAGCAAACACTGCAAAGCGCCGGGGCTCCAAAAAAGGAGATGGCCATGCACACAGCGACCGGAACAAGTATAGAAATTCACCCTGGAGTTGATTGTCCCGCGCAATCAGTCCGGCGCAGCACAACTGCACCGCTAGAATACGGCGTCTCCAGATCCAGCGGTTCAAGCCGTGCAAGCCGGCTAGCAGTGTCGTTTCGATGAACCCATCGAGAGCCCGAAGCATCTTTCCCGGATTAGCGCTGAGGCTTTTCGGGTAAACATAATAGTCGGTCAGAGGGTCAGCCACCGCTTCGAATTGCCCCAGCCACTGAAGCCGATGCCACATCTCCCAATCCTCGCAACCGGATATACCATTATGGAAACCTCCGTCTTGCAGGACCGCCTCGCGCCTCACAAGGACGGTCGACAGCGAAATAGGATTGCGATACCGCAGCATCTTCTTCGCCGAGATTACATCGATTCCGCGCGACTCGGCACGAACGCCGTTATCGTCGAAGAACCTGATGCCGGTGTAAATAAGTACGGTATCGGGTTGAATGCAGGCAACCTGGCGCTCCAGTTTCTCCGGCGCCCACATATCGTCGGCGTCCAGCAGCGCGATCCACTCACTTGAAGCGTTCTGGATTCCCGTATTTCTGGCAGCTGCCGGCCCGCCATTCGGGCGGTGGATGACAGTCGCTCCCAGCTCTGCCGCCAGCGCCGCCGTGTTATCAGTCGAACCGTCATCGACGACGATGACCTCCTCAGGTTTCAATGTCTGGGCGAAGACAGACTTCAAGCAACGAGGCAGAAACGCCGCCGCGTTGTAAGCGGGAATCACGACACTGATCTTCATTCACCAATTCTCCATCTCCACAGAATCAAGTCATTTTCAGTTCGACGCTCTTTACGCACACGGGGCCGACCTGGACAAGTGCTTGAACAAATGCTGCCTCGCCATCACCACCGCAACCTTATACCTTTTCATGGGCATCCCGCTTGCCGGGAGGGGCCATAGCGCGATGCTCTTGAGGATGAATGGAAGGTCGAGAAGTGAACCCTCCTCGCGCAGTGCGAGCGATGCATCGTAACGCATAAATGCCATGATTCTTCGGCGCCAAAGGTACCTCGACACACCGGCAGTTCCGTAAAGGCACCTACTCTCGATCAGATAGGAGCGCACGTTAAAATATCGCATGGCGTTTGAACTGAGGCTTCCGGCGACTCTCCGATACACCGCGAGGGGTTTGGGCACTGCGGCAAACAAATTCACAGAGTATCGAGCAGCGAGCCTCAACCATAAATCCCAATCCTGGCAATTACGAAGAGAAGGATCGAATCCTCCAACTAAGTTGAAAGCTTCACGGCGAATCGCCACCGTACTGAGATGAATTGCACAGCGGTAGCGAAGCATTGGCCACAATTTAGCAGGCGGGTTGAACCTGGCGGGAGACTCCATGCCATCTCTAGAAACAAGAAAGCACGTATAGATCAACACTGCGTGCGGGTTCTCCAAAGCGCAGCGCCGTTGAAGTTCCAGCTTCTCCCGCAGAAACCAGTCGTCGGCGTCGAGAAACGCAATCCAATCTCCCGTGGAAGCCTGGACGCCTCGATTACGCGCCACCGATACTCCCACATTCTCCGCCAGGCGGATAACCCGAACGGGTGAAGGGAACGATTCCGCCACTGCGGCCGTGCCGTCGGTCGACGCGTCATCGATGACGATGATTTCGTGGGGAGCATAGGTTTGGCTCAGGCAGCTCTCGATAGCCTTGGCGATGTACCGCTCCGCATTGTAAGCGGGAATGATGACGCTGATCTTCATGCCTTGTCTTCCCTCGATCCCATTTCAGGCTGCCGGTGGGATGGTCTCCAATTTCACCTTTCGCCCAGCGTCCATGCCCGTGCGCCGTAGATCATTTTAGAAGGTTGGTCGCGGCAGCGTCGATTCATCGCGAACGAGTCAGCAGGTCCAGAACCATGTTCGCAGGAATTGCGATCGGCCTAGGCAACATGCCGGCTACTGCATCGAGGCGGGCGCGATCTTCTGGCTCCAGCACGCGCATCAGGTAGAAGAGCCCGAAAAGAACGATAAGGGAAGCGACCCCGCCGCATAGGATGGCCCATAACGGCGTAGCAATCTGCACAACAACGTAATGCGCGGTCAAGGATGCCAGCACGCTGATAAAGGCAATCTTTGCCACCAGCAGCCAGGGAAGTTTCACCTTATAGAGGTGGATGGCGATGGCCCACATCGTGCCGACGGCCGCCGCCTGCGCCGCGCCGTTGCCGATGCATGCGCCCACCGCGCCGTGGGCCGGAATAAGATACCACGCAACGCTAATATCGATAATCCCCGCCAGTACTGTCGCAGCGATCACATAACGCTGTCGTTCCGTGCTCTCCAGGAGGCTCTGCGCGGGCGCGAGAAAGGCTTTGAACATACACAGTAGCGGAGCCAGTGCAACAACCATCGCGGCGCCCTCGAACTTGTGACCGTAGAAAAGCAGCAACGCAGGAACCGCGAGCGATGCCGCGATAAAGTGCAGTGGAATCGACAGCAAGACAAGATAGCGGAAGGCGGAAGCTGTGATAAGGGGAAGCCTGGACTTGTCGCGCCCGTACTGGGCAAAGATCGTGGCGCCGGCCGCAGCCCCAAAGATCGTAGCGACAAGCAGCAACTGTTCGGCCATGGTGAATGCCACCGAATAGTACGACACCTGGCGTATATCCGAGTAGAGATGCTTCAGAAGGATGACCTCTGAACGACTCCAAACAATTTGTGCCACAAACATGCTGGTAACACCTTGCAACGCGAAGGGCATCATGCGCTTACGCAATCCCGGCGGAAGAGCATGGGTTGTCTCCCATGCCAGCACACGCTTCATCGTTGGAAAGAAGCGCACGAGAAAATCGACGGCTCGCATGCTGAGCAGCGACGCGCCGACGCCGACAACGCCCCAATGAAAGACCACAGTTGCTGCAATTACGATGAGGTAGGTGAAGGCTGAAACGACGGAGGCCGGCATATTTTTCGACAAATCTTCCGTAGCGGCATTGGCCTGCGCCGAGATAGAGTTGACCATCGAGGGCCAGATGCTGAGCACCAGCAGGGCCGAGGCTAATTTGTAATCCGGGTTGGCGTCCCCCAGCACCCAGAAGAGAAAACCACAGGTGGCCAACGTTGCCAGGCCGGTCTGTAGCAGCAAGGTGCGGAGATATATGTACCGCGCAGTTCCCCGGTCACCCATACCTATAAACTCGGCCATGTACTTCCGGGTGGTTGCGGGAATGCCAACGCTGCCCAGACTGCTGACCAACGAAGCTATATACGAGACATAGACGAGATAGCCGTTTTTCGACGGACCCAGATAACGGTTAATCGCAATCGAAGTGAAGAGAGCAACAACGGCGCTGATGATGTTCTCGAGGCCGTACCAACCGGCATTCCGGGCGATGGTTTTGGTGTTTTTCATGTCGAAATCAACTCTGGTCCAAGAAGTATGGGCACACCATTCGTCCGCGCCAGTCAATTAGTGCATACTGGCAGCCGTCAGCATGTCGCGCACCGCCGGCTGCCATTAAAACCACATTGCCGTCTAACCCAGTCCTTGCAACGCGGCCCGCGCATCCTTTGCCGCCTGCGAATCCGGCTCCATCGAAATGGCTTTCTTAAAATGGATCGTTGCGTTGTTTCTATCTCCAAGCTTGACGTATACCATTCCCAGGTGATACTGCATGGCCGTGCTGTTTGGATTGATTTTGAGGGCGTCTTCCAGAAGATCGCGGGCGTATCCGTAGGTTCCCTTGAAGTAGTATGCCCACGCCAATGTGTCGGCGGAGTTAGGTGAATCTGGCATGCCGCGACGCGCAGTTTCCGCCAGCGACAAGGCCACATCCACGTTTTCGCCATTCTGAAGCATTAGATAGGCAAGATTGTTGGCGGCGACAGGCTGTGTGGGCTGGAGTACAAGAGCCTTCTTGTAGTAGTCTTCAGCCTTCTGCTTATTTCCACGCGATTCTTCCAGCATTCCGAGAATGGCAAGGCCGCCGGCATTGTTGGGATGAGCCTTCGACCATTGCTCCCAGGCGCCGATCGCATTTGCGGTTTTTCCGCTCTGCGCCTGAAGCTGCGCGTAGATCGAAACCGCCTCGCCGTCATCGGGATTCATATCCATGGCTTTCTGAGCCGTGGCGGCTGCCTGGTCGAGGTTCTTGTTTTGGGCCTGAATTAGGGCCAGCATATCGTAAAATCCGCTGTTCTTCGGACTCTTCGCGATTTGCGCGTTGAGGCGAGCCATAGCCTGGGCCGGTTGTTTTTTCATAAGATCGTAATTGACCAGCCCGCGCAAGGAGGCAATCGAATTAGGATCGTACTGTAAAGCTTGCTCCAACAGCGTGGCTCCTTCCGGGTACCGCTTTTGCGCATAGCGAAGTTCGCCGAGCATTAGATAAGCCTGTGCGCTTTGCGGGGCATTGTTCATTGCGATCTTCATGTCGGCCTCAGCC
>JBAVYF010000317.1:0-5312 GCA_049698655.1 Occallatibacter sp.
GTGAACGCCGCCACCGGCCCGTGCGGGGCAGGGAATTTCGCCGGCTGAGCGCCATCCGCCGTCGTGAGCGGCAGGTCCGCATTGTTGGCCGCGCGCCTCTGGCCGTACTTCACGTTGTCGAAGGTCACGCCCGCTATGTCGCCGATCATCGTGGAATCGGCCAGCGGCGGCTGGTCCAGCGCCCAGATATTGCGAAAGGTGAAACCCTGCAACCCTGGGTATTTCTGCGCCATTTGAGCCATCGAGTACCAGTTGTCCAGAAAGAGATTCTCAAACGTGTAGCCGGAATGAATTCCCTTGGCCTCTTGCGCGCCCCAAAAACCAAGCAAGCCAAAAGTCTGCCCGCAGGCGCCGATGCCGCCGTGCAAAATGTCGGAGTCGCGCAGCGTAAAGTTGCGTGAGTTGAAGGTCTTGCGCGGCCACCCCGCGCGCACAATATTCGAGATGCTCGTCGATAGCACGCTGTGCTCAATGAGAATGTTCTGCACGTCGTGGCCGGGGCGAAGAATTTCTTCATCGGTGTAGCCGTCCCAGTTGCCCTGCATGGCAAAAACGTCGTCGGATGAACGGATGAATGTGTTGCGCACAATCGCGTCGCCGCCGCCCAGCCAATCCATGCCGTCCTGGTTGGCGTTGGCAGCGTTGCCGCCAATCACGCGCAGATCGTCATAAACAAATCCGCTTGTATCCTTCATCTGGATCGACCAGGTCCGCGACCGCACAATGCAGGTCAGCCCGTCGATCTCCACGTTGTGAGCTTCCAGCGCGCCCACGCAGTGCCAGTCAGGCTTCTGCATCCAGCCTTCGTCGCTGTTGGGGTCCTGCGGCCCGTCGTAAACAATCGTTCCCCGGCCCAGAATCTTTACGTTTTCCACCTTCCACAAATTCAGGCTGCCGAAAAAGTACGAGCCGGGCGCAAGGTAATAGGTCTCGCCGCTCTTGGGATTGAGGCTTTCGCGGTAAACCCCCGGCTTGTAGGCGTGAATCTTCGGATCGCGCGGCATAGGCGGCGGTGGCGTGCCCGCAAACAGAAACAGCATCGCGGCGTGGTTCAGAAAATCGCCGGGCCGGGAGATCGAAAGCTTTGCCGGCCCTACGAGCCGGAAGCGAATCGTCTGGCCCTTGCCTTGGCCCTTGTCTTGATTTTTGCCACGCACCGGACGCAACCCCAGCCGCCACGGCTGAATGTCCACGCCTTTGTCCCAGAAGCCCGGCTCTGCAGCAGTAATCTCCACGTCAAACGGGCCGCGCCCATCGAAGCTGACGTAATCGTAGCTCGCCGCTGCGTGAGCCACCTCCACCGTCTGCCCATTCACGCGAATAGTAAAATCTGTAGCCCGCATCTCTGGCGGAACAGTCGCAGACTCCACGCGAGTGGCCGCATGAGCGGCGAGGGTAAGCGCGAGAAGGACCAAGAGCAGCGAACGAAATCCCGGCAAGAAGCGGACCCCGGCAAGAAAGTGAGAACGAAACCACTGTAGCACTGGAGGCGGGCCGTGGTTTCAGATCACGTCGTCCATCGAGGTACTGAAGCAGACCAGCTAGAGGCGGCCTTTGTAGACAGCTTCCGGCACAATTCAAGCAATGGCGATTTGGCAACAAACGCTAGCGGCATCGGCGTTTACGAGAACAAATCGGCTATTGTCGCATCAACTAACGGATTACGCGTGGCCCGTCTGCAATCTGCGTTCGCTGTTCCGTGGCAGCGCTCAAGTCGACTTCTGCTTAGGTGCCAATTCGTATCACCGAAATACAAAAATCTTTGTTTATGTCATTCTTTCCAGGCCAAAAGATGATGTCTGCATCAACCTTCATCTTCCGCAACGTCGCCCAGATTACTCAGATAGTCCCATTCCGAGAGGCGTTTGTATCCGTCAAGTTCTGACACAAATGTTTCGGACCTCACCTTGTTCTCATATTCCAGTTTGATACCATCATGCCCTTCGCAAAGCGTAAACGGACACAGAGGAAGCTCCAAAAGTGAGCCGAGCCGAATGTCTGCATCGGCGTCAGCACATAGGAACAGAATATGGACTCTGTAAAGACCACCTTGCAGATCGAAATTTGGATCCCAATTGATGTAGATCTTATCGATGCTGTTGAGCAGCTTTTCACCAGTTGCTGACTTCTCCTCCAGCGCATTCTTAATATATTTATACAATCCTTTCCTGACGCGTCGCGTCAGTTCATCCGGTAAGGCGGTACGGGTGTAGTAGCGCGCAATCCAAGTCGCAAAATTCCGTGCGCTCACTTCCAGAACCCCAACGCTAACATCCGGCGAGTGTTTAAGACACGTTTTGCGGTGAACAAAGAACCTTCTGTTGATATCGCACGCAAGCGCTTCAGCGTTGGGCATGCCAGATATTGGTAGATGGAAGCACCGCAGATTCTTCCCTGTGGCTTCGGCCGATCTGGGGTTGAATTTCTTAACAGGCTCTGCGACAAGAAACTCGATATGGGGATCTATTTCTATTCTTTCTGATACGACCGTACAGGATTGTGTACAGACGACGAGTACCTCGCGGTCGCGCTCGAATCGCACTGGCACAAATCCCTCCGGCGGGCGGAAGATGCTGCCTTGCCGCCAGCCGGCGTTGAATATTAGTCGTGCTTCGGTCTCTCCGAAGTCTGATTGGTTTTCCCCATGCATTCAGGATCCTTATCCGTTGGCTCCAGCCTCGGGGATCTCGTCAAGAACAGCGTTTGTTGGTCCCTGTCGGGACATCTTTCTCTCGCTCACCATTGCGCGCAAGGCAGCAGGACGTAGGTTATCGAGAGCTGATCGTACCGCCCAATCATCGATGTTATCAGCTGTCATCAGATCGCGAATTGTTTTGTTGCCGTCTATCTTCGTGTTCCAAAAGCGATACACGCCGCGCACGTCTACGCCCGAAACCTTAGTTAGAAGGGCGTGGACTTGGTCGGCGCGTTGCAGGTTAGGTTTGCGGACTTCGCCGCCGCTTAACCATGCGTATATCGTTTTTCTCTCAACGCGCATTACGTCCGCAATCGCTGAAACAGGCATACCACCGTTGCGTAGGTTGGCGATCATCTCCTGCGCTGTTGCAGGGGATACTATTCGAAGGTACTCGGTCGGCGATGCGAAACTGGTGATCGGCGGAATGCGACAGGCGGCGGCTTCTTCGAAATCCTTCAAATACTGAGATGGACAAGGAAATGTAGTCGCAATAGTGGTGAAAAGTAGCGCACTTCCGATCACCGCAGCCTTCTGGGGCTTTACGCGGATGGTATTAGTCATGACTCGGCTTCTCCTTTCTCCAAACGCTCATGGCGTGCTCGGTTCCCGCCTGGTCGAATAGTTTCCTCGATACCAAACGTAACTCAAGGAACTTAGTGCAAATCTGGTCGACATCAACTTTTTCCAGCGGGTTGAAGTGGCAACCGTGGTCTATATCAATCAAGGCAAAATCACCTTCCGGAGTATCGGCTGCCCAGCCGTTTTTCTGAACCAAAGGGGTGTTAAGATCAAGCGGAAGCGTCATCGGGGGTTTGCGTAGCGACTGAAATCGAAGGTCACTACCGTCTTCAGTCCTGTATAGGGCAACATACATACCCTGAACGAGTTCCATCTTGACTTCCACTTCCGGGGTTGGTGGAAGAACCCATTTGTTAAGGTAATCTTCCAAGTGTTCTCCCGCCAGCGGCTTTACGAGGTCAACATACCTGAACCCTATGGCCTCGATCCATTCCATACCCAAGCCTGGAATTCCCAATAGGCCTTGCAGCCCTTCTCGAAATCGTCGGACAAAGTCGTCGTGGTGGAGGTATTTTGAGGTGTGGAGAGCAAAGAGCTCTTCGCTTAGGATGAACGCCCATGTTCTGTCCGGTGAGGCAAATTGAAACATTTTCGATTCGCGGCTGTCGCGGCTTTCGATCTGTGCTTTTCCCTCTAGGCCGACCGTGAAGTTTGCTCTGACAAAATTCAAGGCAATTTCGTCAAACTGAGGATATGTACTTCGTATTGCGCTCAGGAGTGCGCCCGCAAATCGCCCGATCTCGGGAATGCGGGGGAAACGTATGACTCCAATGGTGTAGACAAGAGGAGCGTTAGGCATGTTAGGCATGGACTTTCCCCCTTGATCAATCAGAATACTACACACAAAACTAAACACCTGTAAAGATGCCAAAAGAAAACTTTCTTCTTCCAGATGCTGATAAACCGCGCAATGCCGTAATTCCCCTTTCAGGAACCAGCTGAAGTCTTGACAATGTATTGACTCAACTATCGTTAAATCTTCTACTTATGGAAATATTTGAGACCTTATACTGAAAAGTCGGCTAACGTTTGCCGATTTGCCAACAGGAATTTCGGTTGTCGAAAACAGCCCAAAGCGCAAAATGAGCCGATCTGGTAGGTCTTCGCAAATCACCGCAGGTGATTGCCGATAATTACCCGCGCCCGGCGCACAATGGAAACAATCGGCAGAGCGGGGCTTTTCTGACCCCTGATCCCTGTCCATCTGTCAGGTATGTGGCCGGTTTGTACCACCCCCCAAAGGGGGTACCCCTCCCCCCCTGTACCCCCCTGGGGTATAAATTCTCCCTGAAACCTTGCAGATTATTTTTAACCCGTTTGGAATCAACGCCTGTTGAAAACTTTTCGCCCCCAAATTCTCCCGCATTGTGAGATTTGGCCTCTGAAAATCACCGGAAAAATCCGTTTTTCGCCCAAATAAATGCCCCAAAGCGTCGCTTTGGGGCATTTTCGCTGACTCGCGCACAGCGTGGTCTTTAGATCCCTTCGCCCATCGAGACGTACTGTCGCAGCCGCTCCAGCTCCTCGTGGTATGCGGCGCGCTCGGCTTCTTCGGCGGTGAAGGGCTCCGTCGGCCACGCAACTCCGCCAAGCTGCTTTTCCAACTCCTCCACGCGATTCGATAGCGCAATCAGCGCGTCGCTGAGCGGGTCCTTCACGTCGTGCGGATCGGTAATCAGCACGCGCTCGCCGTTGCGATAAACGATATGCGCCGGAACGCCGACCACGGTCGAGTTGGGCGGAACGTCAGCCAGAACCACGGAGCCCGCGCCCACGCGCGAGTTTTCGCCGATGGTCACGTTGCCCAGCACGTTGGCGTTGTTGCCGATGAAAACGCCGTCGCAGACCGTGGGATGCCGCTTGCCGTGGCCTTTGCCGGTGCCGCCCAGCGTCACGCCCTGGTACATGGTCACGTCGCTTCCCACGATGGTGGTCTCGCCGATCACCACTCCGGTCGCGTGGTCGATGAAGAGGCGCCGGCCAATCAGCGCGCCGGGATGAATATCAACGCCGGTGAAAAAACGCACCACCTGCG
>JBAVYF010000318.1:0-15014 GCA_049698655.1 Occallatibacter sp.
CTTTCACCACGCGGTAAACGCCGCCACGGGTAAACATCGAACAGCTCTCGACGTATACTGCGCGCACCGCAAAGCTGAACAGCATTATGGCGAGAATGAACCACGGAGCCGCCGCGCCCACCGCCTGCTCGGCGATGCCCCCGGCATAGAATGCCGATGATCCCAAATCGTTGAGAACAATGGCTGCCGCACGCCAAAAAGAGATGAAAGTGAGCATCACCGAGGATGCCACGATGAGACGGACGCGGTCGGAAGGAGGGGCTACGATCGTTCGGTTGGATGCCATTGCGATTGTGCCGGCGCGACTGCCGACTTTCTCTGTTTGCGGGAGCCAATATCATCGCCCGCACTTCGTTGAGTTTATTTCCGAATCAAGACGGAGTCAATGGAAATAACAGGCAATACCGAATTGGGCCCTCAAGCGCGTGGTTGAGGCGGCTCGTCCTTGCCGATGAGTTCCTTGCCGTCCTCGACGAAACTGATGAGCACGACTACGGTAGACCCCACAAGGCCGACAAAAAACATCACTTCCAACACCCGCATTGCAAAGATAGCCAATAGCATATTCAAATTGTAGCCTGTTTTCGGCCTGTTCGCAGTCTTTGTCACGGAGAATGTGCTTTCTCGAACTCCAGTGAGCGGCGGCGATTCACCTCGCGCGACGCCCTTGGTTGAAGTGCTCTCAGGCGCACTCATCGCGCCCGAGCGCCCGATTACGATAAACTCGGCCCTGTATGCAGCCTTCATTCTGGAAGCAGGGAGCCTGGAAGTTGTGGGCCGCGGCTGTTCTTTCCGCCGGACTGCTCGAACTGCCTTTTCCGCTGGCCGGGCCGTTGCCCGTCTGGCGCTCGGTTTTCGCCTGGTTTGGGCTTGTCCCGCTGTTGTGGGCGATCCTTTCGCCAGGCTGTGCGGATGGACCACGCCCTCTGCGACGCGGCTTTCTGCTCGGCTATCTCTGCGGCGTGCTGTGGTACATGGGCAACTGCTACTGGGTCCGCGATACGATGCTCCGCTATGGCGATATGCCGCTTGGCGCGCCCACGTTGCTGCTCATCGGCTACAGCCTCGTGCTGGGGCTCTACTTCGGCCTCTTCGGCCTGGGTGTCCTGCTGGTGCGCCGGGCCACTAGCAGCACACGCCTGGCGCTGTCCGCCGCGCCCTTTCTCTGGACCGCCTTGGAGCTGGCCGCCTCGCGCATAACATCTGTGCCTTGGGATCAGCTGGGCTACTCGCAGGTAGACAACGCGCTGGTGAATCAGCTTGCGCCCTGGACCGGCGTTTATGGCATCAGCTTCGTGCTGGTGGGGGTGAATGCGCTGCTGACAGGCGGGATGATGCTGGAGTCACGCCCGCATATCGGGCACAGGGACCGGATCATTTTGCGTGTGCTTGGAGTGCTGTTGATGATGGCGGGCGCGGCCGGGCTTTCGATCCCGCCGCCCACCCCCGCCCCCACCGCCACCGCCGTCCTCATCCAGCCCAATCTCGATGTGGGGGACGAAACCAACTGGTCCGGCCCCGGCGAATGGGATCGCCATATCGCCGAGTTCAAGCGGTTGGCCGGTTTGCAGTGTAAAACTTACCTTGCCGGAATCCCGCAAACCGGCGCGCCACAGGGTGAGATTGTGTGCCCGCCCTATCCCACGCATCCCGACCTGGTTGTATGGCCGGAGTCGCCTGCGCCCTTCATCGAGCAAGACGCTCGTTTTCAGCAGGCGCTGGTGTCAATCGCCCGCGAGGAGCAGGCTCCACTGATGGTGGGCAATATCGGCACGGATTTCTCGGCGGAGGAGCAGTCCTGGCGCGACTACAACTCCGCGCTGGTGGTCGGCGTGGATGGCGCGCGCGTCGGGCGCTACGACAAAATTCACCTGGTTCCCTTCGGCGAGTACATTCCCTTCAAGCGGCTGCTCTTCTTCGCCCGCAAGCTGACGGGCCGCGTCTCGGAGTTCTCGCGCGGCGACGAGCGCAAGGTCTTCCGCCTCAATGGCCACCGCTACGGCGTCTTCATCTGCTATGAGTCGGTCTTCGCCGACGAGGTGCGCCAGTTCGCTCAACTGGGCGCCGAGGTGCTGGTCAACATCAGCGACGACGGCTGGTACGGCGACACCAGCGCCCCCTGGCAGCACCTGAACATGGCGCGCATGAGGGCCATCGAAAACCGCCGCTGGCTTCTCCGGGACACCAACAACGGCGTCACCGCGGTCATCGACCCTTATGGCCGCGTCCGCCAGTCGATTCCCCGCCACGCCGTCGACGTGCTGCCTGCTCAGTTCGGCTTCCGCAGCGACGTGACCTTCTACACCGCGCACGGCGACGTCTTCGGCTGGTTGTGTGTCCTGCTGACTCTGGGAATCGTGGTCTGGGCGGGAAGAAAACTGCTGCGCCTGAAGATCGCCGCCTAAGTGCGGAGGAATCCGAATCGGAGGGAGGCGGAGGTTTCAACCCCCGCAGAATGCCAGCAAAATCAACGCAGGCTTTAGCCCCGGTGGAACGTTTATCGCCCGATTCACAGATGGCGTCAATGCCTTTTCACGCTACGAAAACGGCAAGACCGAGCCGCCTTTGGCGCTGGTGAAGCTGCTCAAAGTGCTGGATCGTCACCCCGATTTGCTCGATGAGGTCAAAGTGGCGTAGGAACGCATGGGTGGCAGCGGGAGCATGGCGGCTCGCCAATTCTCTCTCAATTGGTGCATCTGAGTTTTACGCCTTTGGGCCTTTCCGGATATGGTCCATTAACCGGCCACCCTGCTCATCCGCCTTGGCTAGCTGATTCTTTTGCACCGTTTCGATGAGTTCTTTGTCCACTTCGCCCTCATTCATCGCAAACTCGAATGCGCTGAGCATCTCACCAACCGCATTCTTAGCCCCATATTTAGCAATCGCCTCAGGCTCCCGATTCAAGCCCAGCTGAGCGTGAAGAGCCCACACGCCATGATAGTCCGGAATCGCATAGAACACTTCCCTACGGTCCTTGAAATAGTAGTCATACCTTTGAGTCGGCATACGCTTTATAAAGGCCACACAAGCCGCGTCTCCCATGGGGAGCGTCAGATTCAAAGCGGTAAAGATTGCACCTAGCTCTTCGTAGATGAGCTCCCGGGCTTCATCGGCCTGAATCTTCCGTAGTTTTTTGACCTTCATCGGTTCCAGAAACAGTGCTGAAACGACCCCCAGGATGACGCCGACAATAACGCCGACCCCCAGGGACACAATAAGCTTTAGCCACTCATTGTCAGGAGGGGCGGTCACCACGACTTGCACGATTGGGGATGAACCCTGGAACATGGTTATTATGCTAGCAGGGGGCGGGTGGCCCGCGTCTGACCGTTCGCCACGACGCGTACAATTCCAAACGGGGGTTGCGGTCATTATGAGAGCGGTCGTCATCGTTGGCACTCATCACGCCGGGAAAAGCAAGACTATAAACGAGTACGTGAAACCAAAACTGCGAATCCGCAAACGCCAACACAAGTTTTGGCTCAGCGGACGGACAGGGGCCGCCCTTTCCCAGAGCAGAGAGGAAGCTGCGGGGCAGCATGGGTTCATTTTGTCCCAGAGCCTGGAAGAAGCCGGACAGGGAAATTACGTAGCCGACTTCGTACGCAGATATTCTCGCTTTCAGCTGCTGGTCCTTGCTGCCCGCCCAAGCAACGAGATCCCTTCTTGCTTACCTCGACTCAAATTGGAATTGAGAGGTGCAGGCTACAAGGTAAATGTTGTTAACGTGATCGGTGGTCAACCAGAGCGGTACTACAAAGACATCGCCGAGGAGGTCCTTGAGCACCTTTCAAAGCGGTGATAATCGGCGCCTGGGCCAAGCGTGACCAGCCAAGAATGAATGGGTGCCCAGGTCCCACTTCTGGGACCTGGGATGAATTCCAACTGCGTATCAAAGGCCGCTGATCCCGCCGAAACCGGTACAGTGATATTCTGAATCAGTCAAGAGAAAGCCGCTTCGCAGTCCAACCCAAAGTCAGGTCTTAAGAGCAAAGCCATGTCGATCAACGATCTCGAATTCGCTTATGCTCCCGTGCGCGACCAAGTCCGCGACCTGCGGGAGTATCTTTGACCCTGCCCGCATCCGCAGGGAACTCGCCCAAATAGATACCAAACTCATGTTCTCCTCGAACGGCCCCGTCGAACCAGCTGCTCTGGCCGAGTTTAGGATCGCAAGCAGACATTTGATGCGCGACCGCAAACGCTTGCAAGCCCTTGTCGCCGACGATGAGGAACTGGTGCGCCGAACGGGCGAGATCGAAACCTACTTCGAGCTGGCCCGCGAAGGCGAGGACGTGCTCGCCGATCTGGAACGCGAGATCAAGGCCCTGGCTGTCTTTGCCGAGGATTTGGAGGCGCGAACCACGCTCAACGGCGAAGCCGACCCGCTCAACGCGATCGTCACCGTCCATCCCGGCGCCGGCGGCACAGAGAGCCAGGACTGGGCCGAGATGCTGCTGCGGATGTACCTGCGCTGGGCCGAGCAGCAGGGCTTCAAAACCGAGATGAACGACTATCAGGATGGCGAAGAGGCGGGCATCAAATCCGCCACCTTCACCATCATCGGCGAGTACGCCTTCGGCCAACTGGCCGGCGAAAGCGGCGTCCATCGCCTGGTGCGCATCTCGCCCTTCGACTCTGCCAAGCGGCGGCACACGTCGTTTGCGTCGGTTTATGTTTCGCCGGAGATCGACGAAACGATCCACGTTGACCTGAAGCTCGAAGACCTGCGCATCGACACCTACCGCTCCGGCGGCAAGGGCGGCCAGCACGTCAACACCACCGACTCCGCCGTGCGCATGACGCACCTGCCCACTGGCATTGTGGTGCAGTGCCAGAACGAGCGCAGCCAGCACAAGAACCGCGACAAGGCGATGAAGATGTTGCGGTCGCGCCTTTACGAGTTCGAGCTCGAAAAGAAGCGCGCGGTAAGCAAAAAGCTGGAAGATTCGAAGCTGGAGATCAACTTCGGTTCGCAGATTCGCTCGTATGTTTTGCAGCCGTATCGCATGGCCAAGGACCATCGCACCAAGGTCGAGGTAGGCGACGTGGACAAGGTGCTGGACGGATACCTGGAGCCATTTTTGCGCGGCTATTTGCTGGCCAAGCGGAGGGGCACGGCTGTTGCCGCTGAGCCGGATGACGATCTCGAAGCGTAACCCCGGATGAGAAACGATATGGACAACGATCCTGCTG
Organism: Occallatibacter sp.; assembly: GCA_049698655.1. GTDB lineage: Bacteria > Acidobacteriota > Terriglobia > Terriglobales > Acidobacteriaceae > Telmatobacter. Next base: position 5,197 of record JBAVYF010000318.1, read on the forward strand.
TGATTGACGAGATGCTGCGCACGGCGCGCAACATCGCCGTAGTGGGAATCAGCAACAAGAGCTGGCGGGCGAGCCATCACGTTGGCAGCTATCTGGCGGCTAACGGCTATCGCGTGTTTCCGGTCAATCCCGCGCTGACTGAGGTGTTGGGTCAGCCGTGCCTGCCGGATCTGGACGCCGCGCAGACCGCAGCACACGAACAGACCGGCGCTGACATCGACCTGGTGGATGTATTCCGCGCGCCGGAGCACGTTCCGCCGATTGTGGACGATGTAATTCGCTTGGGTATTCCGTATCTTTGGCTGCAGGATGAAGTCGTGCATGAAGAGGCTGTGTCCCGCGCCCGCGCCGCCGGCGTCAAATGCGTGCAGAATGATTGCATCTTTCGGCAACACGCCGCGCGGACAGACTTGCACCAAGGGCAATGAAGCGCAGAATGCGTCTGCGGCACATTAGAATGAATCCAAGGATGAGGAGCGGGTTTTGGCATTCATGCGCAGATTTCGATTGATAATTCTGATGCCGTTGCTGCTTGCGGCGAGCTTGCCCGCGCGGGCAGTGTCGAGCTCCACGCAAGCGGACCATGTATATGTGAAACTTGTACTCCCGGAAGGCAATTTCTTTTCATCTGGCCACAATATTGCCGGGCTCTACTTCAAGCTGGAGCCGGGCTGGCACATTTACTGGAAAAATCCGGGCGACGCGGGCGAGCCGCCGCATATTCATTGGACGCTTCCGGTAGGCGTTTCCGTTGGTCCTTTGCAGTTTCCTGCTCCGAAGAGATTGCCGCTTGGCCCTCTAATGGACTATGGCTACGAGAATCAAGTTCTTTTCCCGATGGATGTGGACGTTACGAAGCAAGCAAAGCCAGGCCTGGCCACGCTGCGAGCCAAAGTCGATTGGCTGGTTTGTCGCGAGAGCTGTATCCCCGGCAAGGCGGATCTCGAAGCAACTAACTACCTCGTAGTAGAAGATCCCAAAGGGACCTCGTATTTTCCGCCTGACGTTGGTATATGGGTTGAGTTCCAGAATTCGATTCCCAAGCCGTTTCCCGCAAACCGTAAGGCCGCCTTTCAGCCCACGCCGGAGGGATTCCGCCTGTCGGTTGAAACCGGTCAGCGAGAAGTTTCCGCCGTGTTTTTCCCCTCCGATCAGGACATTCTCGACAATCCTGCTCCGCAAAAGCTCACGCCAACTTCGACGGGCCTGATTCTTAACTTGAAGAAGGACGCGAGCTTATCCGCAAATCCCGTTCAATTGAAAGGGGTTCTGGAGTTATCCGGCGGGCGGAACTACGAGATTGCCGCGACGCGGGAGGTGTCCTTCGCGGTGGCGGGGATGGAGAATTTGCCGGCTGCGGCGGTTCCAACCCCTTCGTCAGGTTCTGACGCCGGACCGGCATCTTCCAGCTCAGAGCCGATCACCGCGCCGCCGCTCTCGTGGGCATTGCTGGCTCGGACCTCGGGTCTGGCTTTCCTCGGCGGGTTGCTGCTGAACCTGATGCCGTGCGTCTTTCCGGTGCTCTTTCTGAAGGGGCTGGCGCTGGTCAACTCGGGCAATGAGGAACGCGCAAAGCTGCGCGGGCATGGGCTGGTTTATGCAGCAGGAATTTTGGTTTCCTTCTGGGCGCTGGTGGCGGTGTTGCTGGGGCTGAGGGCGGCGGGAGCGACGCTGGGCTGGGGATTCCAGTTCCAGTCGCCGGTTTTTCTGGCGCTGATGGCCGGGCTGCTGTTCTTTCTTGGCCTCTCGCTGGCCGGGCAATTTGAAATTGGGCTGACGCTCACCTCCGCGGGCGGCTCGCTTGCCGCAAAACAAGGCTACACTGGCAGCTTCTTCACCGGCGTGCTGGCTGTGGTGGTGGCCACGCCCTGCACCGCGCCGTTCATGGGAGCGGCAGTCGGCTACGCGCTGGCACAGTCCACTGCGGTCACCTTTGCCGTCTTCACGGCGCTCGCGCTGGGGCTGGCCGCGCCGTACGTCGCGCTCACTCTTCAACCGGCCTGGACGCGCTTGCTGCCCAAGCCCGGTGCATGGATGGAGATTCTGCGCCAGGCCGTCGCCGTTCCCATCTTTGCCACAGTCATCTGGCTGGCCTGGGTGCTGGCGCAGGCTTATGGAGCCGGCGTGCTGGCCGCGCTGCTGGCGAGCTTCCTGCTGCTTGCCATTGCTGGATGGTTTCTGGGCCGCTGGCCGGCCAAGCGCTGGGCGACGGCGGTTGCGGCGTTGATTCTGCTGGGAGTGATTGCGCTGGCGGTCTTCGGTCAAAGGCTGGATGGAGAGACTGCGGGGAGGACTGGCTTGGCCGGGAGAACCGATCTGGGTTCTGCCGCGGCTAGCGGTTGGGAGCCGTGGTCGGCCGAGCGGCAGGCTGCTTATCAATCCCAGGGCCGGCCGGTTTTTGTGGACTTCACCGCAAGCTGGTGCCTGAGCTGCCAGGTGAACGAGCGCGTGGCTCTCGGCCAACCTTCAGTTCAAAAAGCATTTCAAGCCGCCAATGTCGCCCTGCTCCGTGCCGACTGGACGCGGCATGATGAGGCGATTACACAGGCGCTGACCGCTTTGAGCCGCAGCGGCGTCCCGGCTTACGCGCTTTACGCGCCGGGGAAGAACGAGCCGCAAATGCTGCCTGAGGTGCTGACACCGGGAATTGTGACCGACGCCGTGGAAAAGCTGCCGAAGACGGCTCGCTGAACGGGTTAAGATTCGTGCTTTCGCAGGTTCCAAAATTGAGACCTGGAGCACCCGGCACCCGGCTCTGCCGGAGGATACTTACTCAGAGATCCCCTAAGCCATTCTCTGGCGGAGGACACTGAAGCCACACAGTGCGGCAAGACCGGTCAGGAGCAACCAACCTGCAGGTGGTTCGGGTACGGGACTTTCAGGATTGGAGATCGTAAAAGTGCCTTCCAAAATCCGACTGTAGTCATAATTGGAACCCGTGATTGTGAAACCGTATGTCTCGCCAGCGTAGACCGTCAGCGTTTCGCTCCCAAATTCCTCGAAATTTCCGGAGGGGCTGTTGTTGACCAATGTGTCGACGGTTTCCCCTCCCGAAAATACGGTAACTAGATCTGAAGTGTCGAACCACGAAAAGATCCCGATGTTCTCCCAATTGAAAGTGAGAGTCTGGTTCGTGGTTGCGGTATTCGTGAAGGTCCAACTGTCGATTCCATAATAATAATTGGTATCGTTGTAACTGAAGGAGAGGGAATTTGCGGAAGACGTGAGCGTGACGGCGGTCGTTCCACTCGTGGTCCAATCTGTTGGATTTACATCGATCGGGTCAGCCTGTAGAGCGGTGCAGCCGACCGTCAGAATCATCATAATCAGGCACAACCTCATCTTGCATAGTGTGCGCATCGTACACTCCAATCGGAAATTGAGAAAAGGAGCAACTTCAGTGCAAAATATCATATGAAGGCGTGCGTTGTCAATCAGGATTTGTAAACATTGTAGCAATTCTTACGCTTACGCTTTGCCCTTTTTTTCTGCCCGGATCCGTCGAATCTCTTCCATTCGCTGCGCGAGGAGTTTTTCGCGGCCCTCCTGGGTGGGGTGGTAGTAACTGCGGCCCTTGAGCGACGCGGGGAGGCAGTCCATGTCGGCTACCTTGCCCTCTTCGTTGTGGGCGTAGCGGTAGCCCTTGCCGTAATCGAGTTCCTTCATCAGCTTTGTGGGCGCGTTGCGCAGGTGGAGGGGGACAGGCTCCTGGCGGGTTTGCTCGATCTCTTGTTGCACAGCGCCGTAGGCGGTGTAGACGGAGTTTGATTTGGGGGCGAGGCAAAGGTAGACGACGGCTTCGGCGAGGGCCAAGTCGCCTTCGGGTGAGCCGAGGAAGTCGACGGCCTCCTTGGCGGAAAGAGTCAGGTTGAGGGCCTCAGGAGCGGCGAGGCCGATGTCTTCGACGGCCATGCGTACGATGCGGCGGGCAAGATAGAGCGGGTCTTCGCCGGCTGCGAACATCCGTGCCAGCCAGTAGAGCGCGGCGTCGGGGTCGCTGTTGCGCACGCTCTTGTGCAGCGCGGAAATCAGGTTGTAGTGCTCCTCGCCGGATTTGTCGTACATCAGAACGCGTTGCTGCACGGCTTCGCCGGCCAGTTTTTTGTCGATGCGCTTGCCCGCCTCACGATTTGGTTCCAAGGCCAGTTGCGCGGCCACCTCCAGCGTATTGTAAGCGTTGCGGCAGTCGCCGCTGGAGTAGCCGGCGATGAGTTGCAAAGCATCTTCGTCGGCGGTCAACTCCATTGCGCCGAGGCCGCGCTCGCGGTCTTCGAGGGCGCGGCGCAGCAGAGCCGTAATCTGCTCCTCAGTGAGCGGTTCGAGCACGTAGACGCGGCAGCGGGAGAGCAGCGCCGAAATAATTTCAAAGGAGGGATTCTCGGTGGTGGCGCCGATGAGGCGGATGGAGCCGCGCTCGACGTAGGGCAGAAAGGCGTCCTGCTGCGCCTTGTTGAAGCGGTGAATCTCATCGATGAAGAGGATGGTGCGCGAGTGCATCCGGGAGGCCTGCGCGGCCGCGACCATCACCTGCTTGATCTCCTTGATGCCGCTCATTACTGCGGAGAACTCGATAAAGGTGGCCTTGGTGGTTTCGGCGATGATTTTGGCCAACGTGGTTTTACCCACTCCGGGAGGGCCCCAAAAGATCATGGAGCCGGGATCGTCGCGCTCGATCTGCACGCGCAGCGGCTTGCCGGGGCCGACGAGATGTTCCTGGCCGGACAACTCTTCGAGGCTGTGGGGCCTCATGCGCTCGGCCAGCGGCGCGGTGCGCAGCGGACCGTTGGGGCCTTCCTGCTCGCCGTCAAAGAGAGTCATCGCTTACCTCATTATGAACAAGAGCGGGATGAATGAGTGGATTCATAGTCAGAAGCAGCAAGTTAGCCTCCGCTGCGCGGAGATGGCGAGTTAGCGAGTTAGCGGTTTGGCGCAAAGAGAGTCATATTGCGCTTCCTTTTGGCTTATGGTTCGATCGCTGGCGATTGGCTTCGTAGAGCAGCACACTGACCGCGATGGCGGCGTTGAGGCTCTCCACCGGGCCGGGGCAGGGAATCGTCACCGCTCCATCGGCCAGGGCGGCAAGTTCTTCCGGAACGCCGTTGCCTTCATTGCCAATCAGCAGCGCCACGGGTCCGGTGAGGTCGATGTGGTTGGCCGCTTTGGCCCCGCGCACAGCGGTGGTCCAAATCTTCATCCCAGCCTTCCGCAAACGCGCAAAGCAATCTTCGACGCTGACGCTTAGCTGCGGAAGCCGGAAGACGCTGCCTGAGGAGGCGCGCACCGCCTTGGGATTCCAGGCGCTCACGGTTCCGGGCAGGCTGAGGACGGCTTGAGCGCCGAAGGCCTCGGCGGAGCGCAGGATCGTTCCCAGGTTGCCGGGATCCTGCAATCCGGCGAGGATAACAATCAGCGGAGCGGCCTTCGCCGGACTAATGAAGATGTCATCCCAGGTCCAGTTTGGCGGTTCGACAAGAGCGGCAACAGACTGAGGAGTTTCTGTGGCAAGCGCCGAGTCGAGCAGGTCTTTTGGGAGGAGCAGAACCTCTGTTTCTGCCGGCAGCGCCAGCCGGTCCAGCAGATGCTCTGCGCCCTGCGCGACGAAGACAGTCGGTATCCGCAGGCCAGCGCGCAGAGCTTCCTCCAGCAGATTCGGCCCTTCAATCCCTGCCAGACCGCTTGCATCGCGCCCCGGCTGGGCCAGCGCGCGGCGCAAATCTTTCAACCGGACATTCTGTTTACTCTGTACAATGCGAAGAGGCATCGGCGCGTAATCTTTTTTGTCGCTTAGGGCGGTTTTCCAATTCACGCGGGCTCACTGGTAGAGTGAAGGGTGGTTTTTTCTTGATGAAAAGGCCACTTGAGTGTTGTAGCTTCGGCCTGCACCCATTGGAAACCGCCATAGCCGATTCTAAGCCGTTTTGCCGGAAGGCGGACAGGCCGGTGCAACAGTTCAGCTTGCACCCAATTTTGCAATAGGGCCAGCGCCATGGCAGCTTCCGCTATCCCGGCAACCCGGGAACTGAGGTAGACCTTCTTGTCCGCGGAGATTTTGCAAGTCCATCCCGATAAACCCCAGCCGGACCGGATCGACTATATTGTCTCCTGCCTGCGCAAGGGCGATGTGGTTGCCCTGCCGACCGATACCTTCTACGGCCTGGCCGTCGATCCGGTGAATCTTCATGCGGTCGAGCAGATCTACCAGATCAAGACGCGGCAGAAGAATAAGCCTTTGTCGTTGCTGATCGCCTCCCTGGCGCAGGCGTATGAGCTGGCCCGCGACACCGATCCCTTGCTGGACAAGCTGGCGGATCGCTTCTGGCCCGGTCCGCTCACCATTATCGTGAGGGCCGGCGGCAAGCTGCCGCTGCGCTCCACGGCTAATACCGGCAACGTGGCTCTGCGTGTACCTGATGCCGCCATTCCGCGCGCGGTTGTGGAGCGCTTCGGGCTGCCCATCACCGCGACCTCGGCCAACCTGCACGGGGCATCCGAATGCACCAACGCAGCGTGCGTCCGCGACCAGTTCGGCGACCGCATTCCACTCATCATCGACGGCGGTCCCACCGGCCACGCGCTGCCCGCCACCATCGTCGATCTTACTTTGGGCGAGGGGCGCTGGAAGATTCTGCGCGAGGGCGCCATCCCGGCGCACGAGATTGTGATGGTGTTGCAAAGATGACAGTGGTCACTGACCACTAACCAATGTTTCCTGTTCACTGATTCCTGAGCCGAAGGTTCTCCGTTGCAGCACATATCCAATCCGAAAGTTCACCAGTGGGCGCTTCGCGGCGTGCTCCTGCTCGTATTCGCGCTGGCCGTGGGGGCTGTGGGCTGGTGCCGCTGGGTCTACGTGCAGATTGAGCGTTATGCCGGCCAGGATCAGGCGGTCCAGGTTGCGCCGGCCGCTCCCGCGGACGCCATTGTCGTATTCGGGGCGGCGGAGTACGACGGCCGGCCCTCCCCGGTCTACCGCGCCCGCCTGGACCACGCCCTCTCGCTCTTCAAGCGCGGCATCGCCCCGCTGCTCATCACCCTGGGGGGGAACGGCGGCGACCAGTACAACGAAGGGGCCGTGGGCCGCGAGTACCTGATGGGCATGGGCGTCCCCGAGAGCGTCATTATCGCCGAGACCGAGAGCCGCAACACCGAGGAGTCGGCCCGCCGTGTCAGTGTGATCGCTCGCGCCAACGGGTTGCGGCGGCTGGTCATCGTCAGCGACGGAACGCATCTCTTCCGCATTCATGAAATCTGCGCCGCCGATGGCCTGGACGTGCTTACCTCGCCGCGGCCGCGCGTGCAAGTCGAGGGCGGCTCGCAGGATTTCGAGCGCATCTCCCACGAGATACTGAGTTATACAGCGTGGCGGTTGCATCTGCACTGATAAAGACAGCGAGTCAGCGGACGCATCTTCCCTGCCACGTTCTTGTATTTTTGGCAAGAGCGGGATTCCACGAATTTACCGAACGCCCAAATGCGGCAACATCGCCAGCACACCCAGCGCGAAGGCCGCAGCGGCGCCGGTGGACAGGAAGTTGACCGCGTCGTTGTTCAGCCATCCGCGCCGTTCCAGAGTTGCTCCCAGCAGACTGTCGAAGAAGAGGCCGTAGACGCCGCCCGCCACGCTGACCCAGAAGATTTCCGGCCCGCCGCCGAGCGCCAGAGTTCCGGCAGCCGCCACAATCGCCGCCGCCGCCACACCTGCCATCGTTCCGACGAGGCTGATAGCGCCATCCGTGCCCGGATCGACGCTGCGCAGGGTAGTGACCATGCGCGGCCGTCCACCGATCACCTGGCCGATCTCCGAGGAGACAGTATCCGCGGCGGCCTCAGCCAGCGTCGCCAGCCCCACGGCGAACAGGAGCGCCGGGGCCGCGCGCAAAAGCCAACCGGAGTCAGTGAGCCACGACTGCGCAAATTCGCTGGACGCAATCGCCGCCACGCCCAGATTAGCCGCCACCTGGGACGCGGTTCGCCCTTCAAGGCGCGGCTCCGCCGTTTCCAGCCGTTCCTTTTGCGTTCGGCCCATCCGCGTGGCGACGGTGGTGAGCACAAAGACGGCCAGCACCGGCATCAGGGCGGTGTGCCACGGGGCATAAGGAAAAGTCCTGCCGGGAGTGAAGATTGCCGTCGAAAACATGAGGGAGGCGGTGATCGCCGCTCCGGCAAAGGCCCCGCCCGGCGTGGCTGCGCGCAATTGCAGGACCACCAACGCCAGCAGCAGACTCAGGCCCAATGTCGAGACGGCCACGGGCCAGGAGTTCACCGCCCACCAGTGGGCCTGGAGCACTACACTGGCGCCCGCAAAGGGCAGCACCAGGAGCAGCACCAGCTTCGATTGCCAAATCAGCTTTATTCGCGCCACGCCTCAATCGTAACCTGCGAAGGGGGTTGAGGGCCGGCGCCGAAGAATCGCCGGTCTGGCCGGTTTTGATATCCTTCCCCGCTTCTGCTGCGTCCAACACCCGGTCCCCTGATTTACAATCGCTTGGTAAGCAGAAAAGAACTGAATGAGGCTTTTTCGCATGAATTTTAGTCAGGCGCGTGTGCGGTTGGTTCAGGCGGGCGCGATCTTTGCGGCTGCTGTCCTGTTTGCCGGTTGCGGCAACAACTACCGGCCCGTGGTTACGCCCGTCAACCCCAGCGGCCCCCCCTCGGAGCCGCAGTCGTTTGCGGTGGCGGTATCGGCCCCTTCGCCCACCACGGCCGGCATCGCCACGGTCGTCGACTTCGCCGGCGATACGATTATGGCGGTTGCTCCCATCGGCCCCGGCCCAACGGCATTTACCGTGGACGAAACCGGCTCCAACGGCTACACCATCAACAGCGACGGCACACTGACCAACTTTCCTGTTTCCAGCACTCTACAGGCCAAAAACGTGACATACACCACGCTGCCCAGCACGGCGAAGCCGTTGAACCTGTTCTCGCCATCGGCTGGGCTATGGGCTGCCGATCTCTCTGGGAACCTCGCGGATGTTTTCACCGGGAGCCCCCAGACCTTCCTGCTTTCCATTCCGCTGGCGCCTACTCCAGTTATGGTTGCCGGTCCCGGCGTTCGCGGCGCGCGCTACTTCGCCTTGAGCCAGAACATTGCCAGCCCCAGCGGTGTGGAGTGTAATAGCTCGCCGACGACCCAGCCCCTCGGTGAGGTGACCGGAATTGAGGTCTCCAGCTATACGACCGACACGCCGATGCCGGCAGGCAAGTGCCCGGTCTATGCCGTCGAAAGCCCCGATAGCATGCGGGTCTTCGTGCTCAACCGGGGCAGCGACACCGTCACGGTGATCAACGCACAGGACGACACGCTGGACACCTGCACGCCGTTCACTAACCCGGAGAATGGTCGGTTGGTGACTTGCCATCCCACCCTGCCACTTTCGACCACCGCGGTAACCGCCACGGGCATCACCCCCCCCAATGGAATTACCGGCATGACAGCTACCGCCGGCCCGGTCTATGCCGAGTACAACGCCGCCAAGAACCTGCTTATCGTGGCCGACTATGCCGGCAACACGATCAGCGTGATCGATGTGAGCCTGGACGAGTACGGCAACGACAGCGCGACCTTCGGCACCACTTATACGATTCCTGTGGGAAATAACCCGGCCAGTGTGACCGTTCTGCTGGATGGAAGCCGCGCGTATACGGCCAACCAGACCGACGAAACGGTGACCGTCGTGAACCTGAGCAGCAACACGGTGGAAAAGACGCTGCCCGTCATCGGCCATCCTCGCACCGTGGTTTCGACGCAGAATTCGACCTACGGAAAGGTCTACGTGGCCTCGCCGGACAGCAACTACCTGACCATCATCAGTACC
>JBAVYF010000319.1:0-12184 GCA_049698655.1 Occallatibacter sp.
GTGTGCGCATCATTGAAGCCGGGAAAGATGAAAACACCACTTTGCGCTGTGTTTAGGTCGCGCATGACAGTATGGGGTCCGGCCAGCAGTTTAATCGTATGATTGCTGCCCACGGCCAGTACTTTGCCATCGCGGATGGCCATCGCCTCAACGACTTCTGGCTTGTCCTCGGCAAAGCCGGCACCGGTGTAGATGATTCCGTTATAGAAAATGAGGTCCGGAGGAGCTTGCTTGGTCACAGGCAGTGGCGCAGTTGTGGCGGAACTTTGCGCATTGCATAAAGAAGCAACTGCAAAGACTGAAGTGAGCAGGACAGGGAACGCGCGCATGGTCGAAGTCTACCAAAGTTGCGCATGCCCCTACTGTCCGGCGGCCCATTCGGTCATTGTCAGCGTCAGCAGCAGCACCCGCTTCAGGCCAGTTTCGCGGTCCCTGGCGGAGTACCACTCGGCCAGCGTGTGCGCGCCGCCGCCCTCGCCGCCCGCGCCTATCGAGAGCGCCGGAACTCCAAGCGAGAGCGGAATGTTGGCGTCTGTCGAGCCCAGGCGCAGCTCGGTGCGCAGGCCCAGATGGCGGTCTACGGCGCGCAGAGCTTCCAGCAGCGGTGAATCGGCGGGCAGTTGCGCGGCGGGCCGGTCGCCAATCTTTTCAAGGTCAAAGGCCAGCAGGCCCCGGCCATGCGCACCAGCCGATTTAGCCTGCGCGTTCCAGTACTCCACCGCGTCTTCCACGGCGCGATGCAACGCGACCTCCAGCCGCAGTAGCTGCTCCGAACTGGTAGAGCGAAAATCGATTGTTGCCTGCGCGCTCTCCGGGATCGAGTTCACGCTGGTGCCGCCGTGGATCGTGCCCAGGTTGAGCGTGGTACGCGGCTCCTCCGGCAATTGCGTCTCGGCCAGTACAGCCAGCGCCGAGACCAGCGCCGTAATAGGGTTGGGCGTGCCCGCATCGGTAAAGCTGTGCCCACCGGGGCCAGTTACGGCGACCCGGTAGCGGCGGCTGCCCAGGGCCTGGGTAACGGCCGAGTCCGCGCCCGCGCCGTCCAGCACAATGTGCGCACTGACGCGCCCGGCCAGAGCGCTCTGCTGGTAGAGGTGGCGCATGCCGCGCAGGTCGCCCTCGCCCTCTTCGCCCACATTGCCCAGGAAAATCAGCGGCGCGGCCAACGCCACCTTTGCGTTGACCAGCGCCTGGGCGATAGCCAACATTCCTGCCGCTCCGGCGCCGTTGTCGCAGGCTCCGGGAGCCTGGAGGCGGTCGCTGTCCACCACCGGATGCAGCGGCGTCCCGACCGGGAAAACGGTGTCCAGGTGGGCTGAGAGCACCACCACCGGGCCAGTGCTCTCCGGCGGCAGCGATGCTGCGGGTAGCCAGCCGAAGACGTTGCCTAGCTCGTCGGTTTCCACCCCGCTGAGGCCGGCCTCTGCAAAGCGGGCGGCCAACCATTTGGAGCGCGCTTGCTCGCCGAAGGGCGGCGCGGGAATGGCTACTATCTCCGCCTGCCAATCCATGATCGTCTTGGGGTTGCCGTGCAGCCAGGCAAAGGCGGCGTGAACCGGCCGCAGCGAGGCCAGCGCCGTCACCCGTGAAAACGCCGAATTGCCTGAAAAAGGTGCCATGCGTTGGCTTCAGGGTAGCAGGGAAGGTTCGCAAGGGGGGCGGAGTGCGGATTCTGCCAGCCGCGATTCAGACGTTAATAAGCAGGCCATCCACCCGCTCGTCATACTCTACCGAATGAAGAAACAGCCCCCGTGCCGGTGCAGTCGGTCCGGCGGCGGCGCGGCTGCGGATGGCAAGAATTCCGAGGATAGCGTCAGCGTTGAGCTGCCCGCGGCCCACGTCCAGCATCGTTCCCACCAGATTGCGAACCATGTGATGCAGAAAGCCGCTGCCCCGGACACGATAGACCAGCAATTCGCCGTCTGGACTCGGACGCACTTCCCAAACCGAGGAGAAGATGGTTCGGATCGTTGCCACCGTTGTCGGTTCGGTCTGAAAGCCCGGCCTGGGGATGAGTCGCCGGTCCTGTTCTGCGTCCGCATCGAGGCCACGGCTGGCCAGATCGGGATCGGTGGCGGCAAAGCTGAGAAAATCGTGCTCGCCTTCAAAGAGCCTCGCCGACCTTTGCAGTGCAGCCACGTCCATTGGCCAGGAGCAGGCGTAGACATAGCGGGCGAGCGTCGGCGGGCAAATCGTCTCTCGAAAAACCCGGTACTCATAGGTCTTTGCCACGGCCGAGTGCCGCGCGTGAAATGCACTTGGTGCTGTTCTCGCCTCGATAATTCGAATGGCTGGAGGGAGCGTCCGGTTGAGAGCGCGTTGCAGGTTTTCTGCCGGAATCGGGGCCGCAAGCGCAAAACTGGCCACCTGGCCGAGCGCATGAACGCCGGCATCAGTGCGTCCCGAGCCCTGGGGCAGGGGCGATTCCCCGCAAATCCGCCTCAGCGCCGCCTGCAGTTCGCCCTGGACGGTTCGTTCGCCCGGCTGCACCTGCCAGCCGCGGAAATCCGTGCCGTCGTAGGCCAGGGTCAACTTCCAGGTCTGGAGCGCGGGCGCGGGTTGGGCGGATTCGGTCACGGGAATAATTGCTGACAATAGGGTAGACGACCGGGCCGCATGGTTGCGGAAAACGCGCCTGACACTTGATCCCTGACCCTTGTTGATATACTCAGCTTTCCGCATCAGATGGCGGCTGGGCTGCCGGGAAAGGCCGGGGAACCGGAGAAAAGGAACCCCTGACTGGAACGAACCGTGAGCTGCGCGCGTATGGACCGGTAAGCGGAAGACCGCGCGCCGGGCTTCAAGCTAGAATTGTTATGGGAAGTCACAAATCTGCGTCCGGTGATGCACTCCGGGCGTCTTAGAGAATGGCGCCCCACATGCCTCAGCAATTCCAAAGAGGAACCATGTCGTGGAGAGGAACCATGCATTTGATTGGTATATGTATGTTTGAGCAGCGTGTGAAGACCGCGGTCAACCGTCGTAGACAGGCAGGGAGCGGGCAGGCAGGCAAACTGCTGTGCGTGGTAGCGGCGGTCATGCTGGCTTGGGCGTCAGGAATCTCTTCCGGGTTTGCCCAACAGGTTGGGGCTGGGGAAAAAGCTCCGGACAAGGCGGCCTCCGAGCTGCCCTCGGCTCCTTCGGTAACGCTGACAGAGCCGTTGGACCTGCGCTCGTCCGCACGCGATTTTTCAAAGCCCGCGGGCAGGCTTCTGGGCAACCCGATTAATATGTACCGGCCAACGACTATCGGCAAGGCTAGCTTTTCAAACTCAGTGCGGCTCACTGACCTGGTGAAGGACGGCAAGATCTACCTCAGCCTTTCCGACGCCATCGCGCTGGCTCTTGAAAACAACTTCGACATCGCCATTGCCCGCTACGACCTGGACATCGCGGACACGGATCTTTTGCGGACGCGCACCGGGGCGGCGCCGCTGGGTGCACCCTCCGGCCTCATTACCGGCACGCTGGGCGGCTCTCCCTCGATCTTGACCACGGGAGGCGGTCCGGGTGGGACGACGGTCGGCTCGGGCGGCGCGGGTTCCGGCACCGCCGGATTGACGCTGACCACGGCGGGCGCTGGTCCAACGCCGGAGGCGCTGGAACCTTCCGTCACGGGCGCCATCCAGTTCGATCGCGCGCACAATCCATCGACCAGTTTCTTTGCCGGCGGCACCAGCACCACCAACACCTACAACTTTACTTTCAATCAGGGCTTCGTCACGGGCACGGCATTCCAATTTGCCTTCAACAACACCTATGCAGCCACCACCAACGGCACCACGCTCTACAGCCCGGAGCTGGCCTCGAACTTCAAGGCCACAGTGACCCAGCACCTGTTGCAGGGAGCCGGCATCTGGGTGAACAAGCGCTTCATCTATCAGGCGCGCAACAACCGCCGCATTACCGATTCGTCGTTCCGCCAGCAGATTCTCTACACCGTCAATCAGGTGGAAACCATCTACTGGGGGCTGGTGCAGGCCTATGAGGATGTACAGGCCAAGCAGCACGCCCTCGAGCAGAGCACCAAACTGGCCAGCGACGACCGCAAGCAGTTGGAGATCGGCACGGTGGCCCCGTTGCAAGTGGTGCAGGACGACTCGAGTGTAGCCAGCGACAAGCAGGCCCTCATCAACGTGCAGAGCTACCTGAATTATCAGCAGCAGATCATCAAGCAGGCCATTGCCCGCAACCTGAACGATCCGGTGCTGTCAGTGGCCCCGGTGATTCCCACCGACCGCGTAACCATCGAGGAGATTCCCGAGGAGAAGCAGCCGGTCGAGGATCTGGTCCAGGAGGCTTTTCAGCAGAGGCCGGAGCTGGAGCAGGCCGTGCTCACGCTGCGCAACGATGAGATTACGCTGAAGGGCGCGCGCAATGCGCTGTTGCCCACATTCGACATCTTTGGATATCTGGCCGGGCAGGGAATTGCCGGCTCACGCAATAAGGATCTGAATTGCTCCTTCTATTCTGGCGGCGTTTGCCCGACGATCCCCGCCACCGGCTATGGAACCGCGCTCAATAATGCTTTCAACAACTCAGCTCCAGATAAGGGAATCGGCTTCAACCTGACCATTCCCCTCGGCAACAAGTTCGCGCAGTCTGTGCAGGCGCGCTCGTTGATGGAGTACCGCCAGGCCGAGTTGCGGCTGGAGCAACTCTACACGCAGATTCGCATGCAGGTGGTGAACGCGCAGTTCGCTCTGATCAACGACCGGGCGCAGGTGCAGGCTTCCATCGCCGCCAGGGACTTCCAGCAGCAGAGCGTCGATGCCGAGATCAAGAAACTGCACCTGGGCGCTTCGACCACGGCCAATGTCCTGCTCCAGGAACGCGGCCTGGCTACGGCAGAGGACAACCTGATAGCGGCACACGCCGCCTACGCCAAGGACCGCGCCGGCCTCTACCAGACGCTGGCCACGACCTTGCAGCACTACGGCATCAACCTGGAGGAGGCAGCCTCGGGCGAAGTGAAATCGGCGCCTGTCGTTCCCGGAGTATCGCCTGTCAAGGAGACCGCTGAGCCCGTGACCAACCCGCCAGCGTTGCCGCAAAACTGATTTTCTACCGCGCAAAAAGGCTCGGCCAGCTCCATGAGAAGCTGGCCGAGCCTTTTTGTTCTGAGCGATCAGACTCGCTTCCTACCGCTCCGCCACCAAATCCAACAGATCGAAGAACTCCGGAAAGCTGATGGCGGCCGATTCTGCCCCCTGAATCAGCGTCTCCCCCTCGGCGCGCAGCGCGGCTACGCTGAAGGCCATGGCGATGCGGTGGTCGCCGCCGGAGTCAATCGTCGCGCCATGCAGCGTCTGTCCGCCGGGCACATCCAGGCCGTCCTCGAACTCAGCAACCTCAGCGCCCATGGCGCGCAGATTCTTCACCATGAGCGCAATCCGGTCCGACTCTTTCACGCGCAACTCCTTTGCGTCCCGAATGCGGATACCGCCGCTGGTGTAAGGTCCAATCGCAGCCAGAACCGGCAGCTCATCAATCAGTTGCGCGGCCAGCGCACCCGAAATCTCTGCTGTCCCGAGCCCTTCGGCCGGCGCTGTGACCTGCACCGTCCCCACCAGCTCGGCGTTCTTCTCCTCTAAATTCAGAACAGATACGCGCGCCCCGAGCGCGGTCAGCACGTCCAGCAGCGCGGCGCGAGTCGGATTCATCCCTAGCGCGTCCAGCACCAGCGAGGAGCCCGTAAACAAGGCCGCCGCGCAGAGAAAGAACGCTGCGGAGGAGATGTCGCCAGGCACAGCGGCGTCGATGGCGCGGAGCGCCTGCGGCCCAGCAATCGACACCGAATCCACCGTGCGCGTCAGCTTAGCGCCAAAGGCCCGCAAAGCCAGCTCGCTATGGTCGCGGGTGCGCACCGCCTCGCGCACCGTGGTCGTCCCAGCGGTCTGCAAACCAGCCAGCAGGATGCAGGTCTTCACCTGCGCGCTGGGAACCGGCGTGGTGTAGTCTATGGCGTTCAACGGCCCGCCTTCAATTCTCACTGGCGCATGGCCCTCGGTGAGAGTGAGCCGCGCCCCCATAGCCGCCAGAGGCTTGCGAATCCGCTCCATCGGCCTGCGCGAAAGCGATTCATCGCCCACAAGAGTAAAGCTGCCCTGCTGTGGCGCCAAGAGGCCGGAGATCATGCGCATCGTCGAGCCGGAGTTGCCGCAATCTAGTGGCGCGTCGGAAGGCGTCACGCGCCCGCCCACGCCCGTAACTTCCACCGCGCCATCGTCAAGCCGGCACACCTGCGCTCCCAGCGCTTCCATACAGCCCAGCGTCGAAGCGCAATCGGCCCCGGTAGAAAAATTGGTAAAGCGCGAAGTGCCTTCCGCAAACGCGGCCAACATTCCGTAGCGATGGCTGATTGATTTGTCGCCAGGTAGGCGCAGGCTGCCATAGACATTCTTTGCCGGGCGGATGATGCGTTCTTCTGTCAAAGCGGCTCCGTGGTGAGGACTCTATTCAAGTCTAACCACTGACCACTGACTTTCACCGCACTTTCAGCACAATGATCGTCTCATCGTCAAAGCGCTCTTGCTCGCCCTGGAAGCGGTTGACGTCGGCCAGAATCGCGTCAGCGATCTCCAGCGCGGACTGGTCGCGGCGGCTGCATAAGAGGCCAGAGAGCCGCTCCTGACCGTACATCTCGCCTTGCGGATTCTCCGCGTCCAGAATCCCGTCCGACACAAAGACAATGGCGTCGCCCGGTTCGGTGGCCACATTCAGCTCATCGTAGGTCACGTCGGGAAAGAGCCCCAACGGAAAACCCTCGGCGCGCACCGTCGTCGACTGCCCTAAGCGGCAGAAGACCGGCTGCACCGCGCCCGAGTTGGCCACCTGCAGGGTCCGGCTCTCGTCGTTCCACAAAGCAAAGAGCATGGTCACGTACTGCGATTCCAGTTTCCGTTCCTGCAACGCGTCGTTCAGAAGGGCCAGCATCTGTGCCGGCTCCGGCAACTGTTGCGCCGCCGAGCGCATGATGCCGCTCACCAGCGCCGCAAAGAGGGCTGCCGGCGCCGCTTTGCCGCTCACATCGCCAAGAACGATGGCGGTGCGGCCGGGGCCGTAGTCCACAAAGTCGTAAAGGTCGCCGCCGATGGTGCGCGCCGGCAAAAAACGCACCGCCATCTCGGCATTCGCCATCTCCGGCGCTGTTGGCGGCAGCAGCCGCAGTTGCACCTCGCGCGCCATGGCGATGTCGCGCTCCAGTTGCCGCTCCTGCGTGCGCACCGCTTGGTAGAGCCGCGCATTCTCGATGGCGATGGCCACCTGCGCGGCCAGCGTAGTCAAAACGCGCTCGTGCTCTTCATTGAAGAAGCAGGTGCGCGTATGTTCCAGGTCCAGCACGCCGATGATGCGCCCCTTGTGGAACAAGGGCACAATCAGCTCCGAGCGGGTCTCGGGGTTGGTGGGCAGGTAGCGCGGGTCTTGGAGCACGTCGGGCACATTCACCAGCCGCCACTCGCGCACCGCCGCGCCCACCAGGCCACTGGCGATGGGAAGGCGGCGCTGGGGCGTGTGCGCGTGGCCGAAGCGCCAGGCGTAGCGCGTAATCAGCGTCTCGCCCTTCTCGTCCAGCAGCATCACGGTGAACATCTGATAGTCGATCAGCCGGCGCAGCAGCTGTCCCACCCGCTCCAGCAGCAGGTCCAGATCCAGAATCGAAGTCAGTTCCGCGGCGATCTCATTCAGCACCGTCAGCGTCTGTGCCTGGCGGGAGACGCGCGCGTAGAGCCGCGCGTTTTCAATCGCCTGGGCAATGCGCGAGGCGGTCAGCGTCAGCAGACGCAGGTGCTCGGGGCGGAAGTAGCCGGCCTGCTCGCTTTCAATGTCCAGCACCCCGATCAGCCGGTTCTTGGCGATCAGCGGCACCGCCAGCTCAGAGCGTACCTCGGGATTCACCTCGACGTAGATCTCCGAACTGGAAACGTCGTTCAGCAGCACCGGCTGGCGGGTGAGCGCCACCTGACCCACTAAGCCCCTGCCCATGGGAATGTGCAGCCGCTCCACCTGCATGGTGTGACCGATCTGGAACCTTACCCGTAGTTCGCGGGTGCGGTCGTTCACCAGCAGAATGGCGAAGATGCGGTAGGGGATGACGGCCTGCACCAGCTCCGCGGTGCGCTTCAGCAGGGTTTCCAGGTCCAGTGTGGTGTTCAGCGCGTCGGCCAGCTGCATCAGATAGGCCACATCCGCTGGTTCCACGCGAATGTTCGCCGGGTCGAGATGCGCCCCAGGATGCGCCGGATCGGCTGGGCGATAGTCGCCCTCAAGCTCGGGTTCAGCGCGCGGAGATGGAGGAGTGAAAGACATGGGTACAGATAAGTATGATAGCGCACGGACGGCCTATTGACACCTCATCGAAACCAAGCAAATTCGGTAGGTCTGTCAGATTCTTGCGTTTAGCCGCAATGAGATTAGTTATTACGAAGTGTGATGATTCGGCCATCCGGCAGGTATTGGATGTTCTCAACTAGCTGATCATGCCCAGAAAAGATGTCTTTCATGAATGCGCCATAGTAGTCATTTTCTATAAAGCCATCGCCGTTGACAGTACGCCCCAAACAGAAGACTATCTTATGGATGCCAAATATCTTCATTTCATCAATAAATTCATCTCGGGTTAAAAGATGAATGCCATAAGCTTCAGTGTAGTGACCGTTGCCTGGATCTACGAAAGGGAGCATATGAGAATGAAGATCGGGACGGTATATGCTAATTTGTGCCCCATATCGACTTACGAAGATATTCTCATTAGGAGGAAAGGATGCCATTACCGCGCGGATCGTTTGCGGGGAGTAGTTATATTCGCTTTGCCTTCCGCGTGTAATTAAAGGAGTAGACAAAAGAATCGAAACGGAACAGATCAATATAAAACACAGAGTGAGAACCTTAACCGATCTTTGTGATGTGATCAGAGTACGGGCTTCATGCACCAGAAAAAATGTGCCGAGAACTACAAACGGAAATATAGGATATATAAATCGCACATCGATGAGATCGATTCTTGTTATGGATTCCGAAACCGCAAAAGCTATTACATACGCGCTTGTAAACCAAGCGAATAGGCGTACATTACGATAGCGCACGGAAGCGAGAAGCAAAACCAACAAAAAGACTGTGGACACAAGAAACGCGATAATTACCGAGACATATGGCCCAAAGAAAGCGGACAAAGGTAAACCAGTGTCACTGTAGATGTCGACGAGCATATGAAACAGCGCCTGTGGAAATGTATAGGCAGGGCTAATCCCAATCGGGTGCCCGGACAGAACGCCGGAAGCCGCGTAATTGTGAGCCATAAGCAAGATCACAAGAATTGCCGAAGTCGCTATTAACGCCAGGGTCTCGCGAAAAACGCCTTTAGTCTTTCGTCTTATGAATGTTTCACCAAGGATAAAAAGAATAGCGATAAATGTGAATACAATTCCGATGTACCGGACATAGACAGGAAGTGTTACGAGGACGCCAAGCGATATAGCAATTCTTACTGAGGGACGATTGTAGTTGATATATCTTTTGAGAAGGAAGAATGTCGCTGCAAGGATAGTTAAAACAAAGATTGGTTCAGGACCAAGATTATAGTTGATTTGCAAGAAAAGCCGGTTGAGAGCAAATATCACTGATGCGCCGAGTGCGGCTGTTGGCTGGAACAGAAGTGCGCAGATTAAGTAAAAGACTACAATAGATAGAACGATCGAGATTATATTAACCAACAGCGCGCAATTGATTGGATCGATGCGGAGCAATAGTGGCAGAGCGAGTGCGATGTTATAGCCAAACGGATCAGAGGCGTTCATTGCTCGATCACTCAAGGGGTCAGCGAAGGGGAATCGAGTGCCCTGTACAAGCCGGTCGGGATCAAAACTGCTGAGATTGCCTTCTCGTACCATGCGGACAGTATCAGTCAGGTATCCATAGGTGAGGCTACCGATTGAAATATGGCCTCGAACAATCAGAGCAGACAATGTCAGTGAAAGCAGGGCCAGGATAATGCTAAGTATGAGTCCTGAGCGGAAGGAAAGGATGAAATATCTATTGAACAAAGGATACCTCCGTATAGTATTTGAGCGCCCGCTCAATGCCTGTCGTAAAATCGATCTTGTACTGGAATCCCAGTTGTCTCTGTTTCGTCGTATCGCCGCCACGTGCATGCACCCCGGCTGGCTTTTCTGATAAGCCCTTCACTTCAGGGTGGTAGCCTGCGATCCCCGCAGCCCGTTTCGCAAAATCGATGAAACTGGTAAAAATGCCCGTCGAGAGGTTCACCGCGCCGCCGTCGTCAATCTTGTCTATCGTCGTCATGACGCCCTCCACGCAATCCTCGATGTGAATAAAGTCGCGCATCTGCGTGCCGGTTCCCCATACATTCAGGACCTTCGCTCCACGTACTGCCAGCACGCGCTTGCAGATGCTGGGGAACGGGTAAGCGTCGTCCTGGTCCTCCCCATAGCCGGAGAACGGGCGATAGCAGATCGACTTCAGCCCATGCTTCTCGTATGCCAGTTGAGCCAGGTATTCGCAGGTCAGCTTTGCCCAGCCGTAGCTCATATCGGGCATGCCGATATCGCTGTCGAAGGAGATCATGTCCTCTTTCAGAAGCACGTAGCCTTCGGGCCGCTGCAATTTGATCGGGTATGCAGCACTGGAACTGAAACAGGCGGTCTTCTTTGGCCGGGCTACCTTGGCCCATCCCCAATAGGCCGCGTCGATCGCCAGATCGTCCGCCACCGCCAGCGGGTTGTTCTCAATCATGAGACGCCCGCCAACCATGGCCGCTAGGTGGAATGCGTAGTCGAAATCCGTATCTTTCACCCGTGCAAACCAGCTACGGCAATCTTCTTTGTAGAAATGAAAGTGCGGGTATTCCCGCGGATCGAACAGTGGCCAGCCATTTGCCGGATCAACGCCTCCGGTAAACTCCGCCACGCAGTCCACGGCATGCACTTCATCTCCGGCATCCAATAGATGCTTCACCATATGCCGTCCAACGAAACCAGCGGCCCCGGTTACCAAAACTTTACGCATTCTGAAAGTGCCTCCTATAGAGCTCGAATGCCCAGTTCGACTTCTCCGGCAGGTAGGCGGCAATCGATTCCGGATCCCGAGCCAGATCCTGAACCAGCTTCAGATTGTTCTCATAGCCTATATACTCTTGCACCATATCGCGAACCAGATCGTGCGGGTTACGCAACTGATATACGGATGCCTTGGCCCACACCGCGCGGTAGCCCTTGGCCTGCAGATAGTACGCAGCCCAGATATCGTCCATCCGTCCGACATGCGGAAACAGAAAGTAGTCCTTCAAGCACTTGCCTGATATGAATGTGTTCTGCGAGTTGAACGGACCCATCTTGTTCGCGCACATGGGGAAGACCTTGGGATTGAAAACGCACTCCGGGGAATGCTCCATGCGGCAGAGCGCGTCGATGTCCGGATCGCCGTTCCAGAAGTCCGCCTGCACATCCACGTGAACTGTCTTGCGCGTCTTCTTCGAGTAGTCCCTCTTCGGCAAGAGTTGAAGCGGGTATCCCCGGTGCCACAAGTGAGAGTGATTAGTTGCACCAACCGGGTCGAAGGCAGGCAACTCGGTCTCGTAACAATCCATTTCCACGTCTTTGCCCACCAGCAGATTCTCGCCCCATCCCTCCAGCGGGATGTTATCGTCGTCCACCACTGCTACGATGTCGGCTTTCATATCGTGGGCCCAGAGTAGGCCCATGATCCGCCGCTGGATGCAATTCCAGCCGATGGCATCCGAGAGAGCTGGATCGTACTTCTCCTGCTCTTCAGGTGTTACGTATATACCCCAGTCCAGATGATAATCGCGCGGCGTCTTCTTATCGCCGATGACGACCAGTTCGCAATCCTTCATCGCCTCGAACTTATGAATAGCCTCAGTCGGAGGGTTGATGGTCGTGGTTACGATGACTGTCTTCATATTTAACCTCGTGATCTTCTATGCTGAGATGCCCGGTTTGAGAATTGACTTTCGGCTGGCGAAACGCGTTCGCAAACCCGTGCGAAAGTAAACGAAGTTGAGAAGAAAAGTATTCTGAGATTTTCCTTCTGTGCGAGCTTTCCACACAGAGGAAATCTCGATAACCTGTACGCCGAGCCTGAGCGGCTTGACCAGCGTCTCAAATAGGAATGCGTGCCGCAGTTCTTCCCATTGAATGCTCTGAAC
>JBAVYF010000320.1:0-1981 GCA_049698655.1 Occallatibacter sp.
TTGCTGTTGATCCCGGTGGGCGTGTGGGCGCGCCGCAAAAAGCTGCAAAAAGCGGGGCAGATTCCGGTCGAGTTCCCCAAGATCGATCTCAACGACCGGATGTTCCGCCACGGCCTGGACATCGTGCTGGTGGCCACCATCGTCAACCTTCTGGTGGTTGCAATGGCCAGCTATCGCGGCGCGGCCTACATGGACTCGCCGCAGTTTTGCGGTCAGGCCTGCCATGTAATGCACCCGGAGTTCACGGCCTACAAGATATCCGCGCACTCCCATGTGGATTGCGTAGCATGCCACATCGGCACGGGCGCGGCCTCCTACTTTGCCGCCAAGATGGAAGGCACAAGACAGGTTGTCGATGTAACGTTCGACTCCTATCCAAAGCCGATTCCGTCGCCGGTGTCCAATCTGCGTCCGGCGCGGGTCATCTGCGAGGGCTGCCACACGCCGGCTCGGTTCATTGGCGAAAAGCTGCTGGTGAAGTCGAGCTTTGCCGACGACGAAACGAACACGGAGACTCAGTCAGTGGTCGTGCTTCACCTGGGCGGGCAGGATTCTCTCTCTCATCTCACGGGGATTCACGGCGTTCACCTGGGCCACATCGAGTACGTCGCCACCGATTCAACACGGACCGCCATTCCCTGGGTGCAGAAGCGGAACACCGACGGTTCGGAGACCGTGTTTGCCACCTCAGCCGCGGGCAGCGGTGTTCCGCAGGGCGAACGGCGGGTGATGGACTGCATCGACTGCCACAACCGCGCGGCGCACACCTTTGTAACCGCGGAAGAAGCGCTTAACCGGGCCATGGCAGATGGCGCGGTGAGTCCAACTCTGCCATGGGTTCACAAGAAGGGCCTGGAACTGCTCAAGGCCAATTACGCGAGCGATGCCGAGGCGCGCGAGAAGATTCCCGAGCAGCTTCAAGCGTTTTATCGCTCCGAGCATCCCGAGGTGCTGGCCGCCAAGGCAGCGCTGGTGAAGTCCGCGGGCGAGCAACTCGCGACCCTCTATAACCAGAACGTCTTTCCCTTTATGAAGGTGACCTGGGGAACTCATCCCAACCACATCGGCCACATGAGCTACCCAGGCTGCTTCCGCTGCCACGATGGCGAGCACGCGGCCAAGGACGGCACCAGCATTACTCAGGACTGCGCGGCCTGCCACAATTTGCTGGTGGTGGATGAGGCCAAGCCCAAGGTGCTCTCCGACCTGGGGATTCAATAATCTTCTTCGGTTAGGATATCTTTGGCTGCAGCGGCACAAGCGCAGGCACTCGCTGCGCGTACTGCTCGTAGACTCTTCCGAATTGCAGCCGCATCCACCGCTCCTCAAGCCGCAGCTTGGACCAGAGCACTGCAAAGATGAGAGCGAAGGCCACCAGGCCTCGAACTTGCGCTATGGCGATTGCCGTACCTAAAAATCCGGTCAATAACCCGGTATAAATCGGGTGGCGCACCAGGCCATACGGCCCGCCGGTGATCAGTTCGTGGTCCTGCTTGATCGTTACCGAGCGGCTCCAGTTGCTGCCCAGATACACACGCGCCCAAACCGCGAAGCATAGCCCCAGAATATTCACCACTGCGCCAACCCCGAACCATACTGTACAGTATGGTTCGGGAAGATAAAACCGGTAGAGCGCTGGGATGGGAAGCCAGTGGTCCATCAGGAGCACGATCACCAAAATAAACGTCACGGACCGCACCACCCTCGACACAAGCGGTTCGAGGCGTTCGTTGCTCTTGGCGCCTCGCGCCGCAACCTGCCAGTAAAGAAGATAAACCAACCACAGCGCGGGAAAAAACCAGTTGTAAAAAATTCTCAAGACGCCTCCTACAGCGTTACTAAGGCAGTATACGCATTCAACGCATCACCGGTTCCCGATCGCGCGGCGGTCCGGCGTGGTAGCCTTTATCTTCAGTTTGAAGGAGCCAAATACCAATGCCGAACGGCCACCCGTTTCACTTCAATCTTGTTGCAGCGGCCC
>JBAVYF010000321.1:0-7074 GCA_049698655.1 Occallatibacter sp.
GTCGGCATTGCTTTTTCGCCGCTGGGCACCGCCATTCTCGCCACCAACGAAGCCGTTTATGATGTGGACTTGGGAGTAGAAGGACTGAATCTGTTTTGATAGTTCTCAGTTTTCAGTTGTCAGTTTCGGTACACTGACGATGACATTCGCTTTGGAGGACTCGTATGCGGATCATATGGGTGGCCATCTTCTTAGTGGGGACTATTGCGCAGACTAAGGCTGCTCTGTGCCAATGCGGAGAAGCGGCGAATCTCTGTAAATGCATTGATCCACCAAGCTTGTCAATTAAATCCAATACCATTTTCGTCTCAGGTCAAACAGTACATTTGTCTGGAAAACTCCCATCAGAAGACGAACATTGGTTTTACAATGTAACTTGCCATACGTCGTCGAGATTATTCAATTTTAGCCTGTGGACGATTTCGAAATTCCATGATCGTGATGGCTTTTATTTTGCGAAATCATGGAATTTGCAGATCATGGATTCAAAAGATGACCAAGAGAAGGAAATTATTTTTGATCGAGAAAATGAGTTTTATTTCTGGGGCGATGCAGTAAAAACGCCTGAAGGAGAAAGGATTAAGATTGATTCAATTGTCGGATTGCCAGAAGGAATTCATGGTGATGTGATTCTGCGTAAAGTCCGTCAAGAAGGTGCTCAAGGACATACGGCTCACCATTGATTACGACCTATACGCTTTTAACTGAAAACTGACAACTGACCACTGACAACTGCCTTTATGAAATCCGAAATCATCGCCGTCGGCTCCGAGATGCTCACCCCCTTCCGTCAGGACACCAACTCCCTCTATCTCACGGAAAAGCTCAACGAGCTGGGCGTCACCGTAGCCTTCAAGACCATCGTCGGCGACCGCCGCAAGGACCTGGTCAACGCCATCGGCACCGCCCTCAGCCGCGTGGACATCGTAGCCATCATGGGCGGCCTCGGCCCCACCGAGGACGACCTCACCCGCGAGGCTGTCGCTGAAACTCTCTCCCTCACCCTGCGCCGCAACCCCGCGCAAGTCGCCGCCCTGGCCGCCCGCGCCGCCACATGGCGCGCCCCCATGCCCGCCAACAACCTCAAGCAGGCCGACCTGCTCGAAGGAGCCACACTCCTGCCCAACCCCAACGGCAGCGCCCCCGGCCAATGGCTCGACACCACCTGGCAAGGTTATCGCAAGCTCCTGATGCTCGTTCCCGGCCCGCCCAGCGAGTGCCGCCCGCTCTTCGACGCCGAGTGCCTGCCCCGCCTGCGCGAAGTTCTGCCTGTCCGCCACATCGCCAGGCGCACCTTGCGCGCGGCCATGATTCCCGAGTCCCAGGCCGACGCGCTGCTGGCCCCCATCTACACCACCTACTCCGACGTCGAAACCATCATCCTGGCCAAACCCGGAGACATCCAGCTCACCCTGCTCTGCTCCAGGTCCAACGCCGCCGTCGCCCAGCAGCGCGTTGACGAGCTGGCCGGACGCATGGAAGAAGCTCTCGATGACTGGCTCTACTCCTCCAACAACGAATCTCTGGAGCAGATCGTCCTCTACTATCTCGGCCTTCGCCAATCCACGCTCGCCGTGGCCGAAAGCTGCACTGGCGGCATGATCGCCCAGCGCATCACCAGTGTCCCCGGCAGCTCGCGCTCCTTCCTCGGCGGCGCCATCGTCTACTCGAATGAATTGAAGACCGCCTTCGCCGGCGTTCCTCCGAAGTTGATCGCCGAGTACGGCGCCGTCTCCCGGGAGGTAGCCGAAGCCCTGGCCTATGGCATTCGCCGCCACACCGGCGCGACCCTGGGACTCGGCGTTACCGGCATCGCCGGCCCCACCGGCGGCACCGAAGCCAAACCAGTCGGCCTGGTCCACATTGCCCTCAGCGACGCCCAGAAAACCGAGTCCATCGAGCGTACCTTCCGCGGCGACCGCACTCGCATCAGAGAATGGGCCGCCCAGCAAGCCCTCGACCTCATCCGGCGAAGGCTGAGATAGCCACTTCCATCACCTGAATTCTTCCTTCCCGTAAGGCGAGTGCCGGTGTAAACTTCTGTGCGCTGGAGTTTTCATCAAAAAAGGGTTCTCGCCCCCGGTCTCGGAGGATCCAATGATGCAAAGAACCATCCTTGTTTGCCTTTTCCTGATCTCTTCAAACCTTCTCAATGCGCAAAGCTCACCTTTGCCCAAATACAAGGTACTGAAAGGCCACCCACCGCAGGAAGCCCTCGCAGCCGTCAACGAAGCAGCGGATCAAGGGTACAGAGTTCTGCTCTCCGCCCGCTTGTTGGTCATGCGCCTCGACGCGACGCCGCCCGACACCTACCGCTATCAGCCCCGTCCGGAATCCAGCAAGTTCAACCTCAATAGTTTTCAGAATGCCCTCAATCAGCAGGGCGCTCTCGGCTATGCCTGGCGACAAGACTCATGGTTCCTCGAAAAACAGCCCCACCCGCGCAACTACGAGTACCGCCTCCTGCTGGATTATCCGGGGAAAATCCGTAAACAATTTCTGGAGTCTTTTCAGGCGGATGGCTTCTCCCCGGTCGGCTCTACCGGCGGCGGCCAGGTGGTTTACATCCACGAGATCGGCTCCCCCAAGCCCGCTGCCCCGCTTCGTCCTACTCGGGTGGTCGACGCGTTGCGCAAAGACAATCTCATGAAAGACATCTCCGCCCTTGCGGCCCAAGGTTACAGATACCACTCCCATGAACTTTCCAGGATAGGCGGCGGCACTGCGGTATCCATGGAAGAGTGCGATGCCTCTTGCGGCGGACCTTTTGAATACCGCTCCTTCGATGTGAAGGACGCCGCACTGCTCGAGCAGGACCTGAACGCTCTTGGCCAGGAAGGCTTTCGCGTCGTGCCCCAGTCTCTCGATTGGCCGCCCAACCTGGTCGAGCGTCCCGTTAAACACGCCGGAAGCTTTGTCTACCGTGTCGCCGATGCCCCAGACGCAGCCACCACTCAACAATTCCTCGACGCCTGTGATCGCGACGGCTTTGTAGCGATCGGATTTGCCGCCCACGTCGGCTGGAACGTACATATCTTGATTGTCACGGAGAAAGCTATGGCTTCGGCGCCTCAGTAGTTGTTTGCGGCTCCTTGGCCGGCGCAGTCGGCGCTGCCGGCTCGCAGGAGATCACCTGCACCAGGTATCGCTCGCCTGCGCGGATATCGTAGGGCTGTCCGTGCTTTGCGCCCTCCACCAGGGCAAAGGGAATCAGCGGAAAGTAATAGGTCAGGTAGAGGCCCCCAGCAATCGCCATGCCAGTCTTCTCCGCCTTCACTCCGCGCAGTTTGGGGCGCTGAAAATCCAGATTGACCTTCGTGCCGTCCGCCAACAGCAATGGCTTTAGCCCGAGATCGAACCGCCCTGCCTTCTGCCATGCTCCGGACGCCTGCACCGCTCGCACCTCTCCCTCAATCGGCGTGCCGGCTGTGATGACCGTCGTCCCGTTTACCACCACCGGCGTCAGCACCTTGAACCGGACGGCCTGGCTGGTGTGCAGACTCTCCGACGAAACATGATCCAGCAGCTCGATCTCAACAGCGGTATGTGGCGGAATGACTGTGGAATGAGCTTGTCCTTGCGCGAATCCCGATTGCATCCAAATTAAGACCATCCATAGCGGGATAAATTTGATCATTCTGACCTCGCATTTTGTGGAATCAAGCTGCAGTCTAAGGCAGTCCTTGCATTGCAAACTGGGCACCTTCCTGGGAGAAATCGTCAGAAGTATAGCTCAAATAAATGTAGTCGCGTTACATTTATTTCGCCGCCACACCGGCGCGACCCTGGGACTCGGCGTTACCGGCATCGCCGGCCCCACCGGCGGCACCGAAGCCAAACCGGTAGGCCTGGTCCATATTGCCCTCTGCGACGCCCAGAAAACCGAGTCCGTCGAGCGCACCTTCCGTGGCGACCGCACTCGCGTGAGAGAATGGGCCACCCAGCAAGCGCTGGACCTGATCCGGCGAAGGCTAAGGTAAGCTGCAAGCAACATCCATGCCTTCATTGAGGTAGATCGGGTGTATTATCTCCTCACCGGAAGATAACCAACATTGAGGCATAGAGGCATGGCGCATAAGGTATTCATTTGCCACTCATCGAACGATAAGCAGGTTGCGGATGCCGCCTGCGCCGCGCTTGAAGCGCAGCGCATTCCGTGCTGGATTGCGCCTCGTGACATCCTGGCCGGCGAGGAGTATGGGAAAGCCATCGTCGATGCGCTTTCATCCTGCCAGATTGTGCTGCTGATCTTCTCCGGCCATGCCAATGACTCTCCGCAGGTTCGGCGCGAGATTGAGCGGGCCGTCAGCAAGGGAAAGATCATCGTCCCCTTTCGCATTGAAGACGTCATGCCCTCCGACGCCATGGAGTTTGCGCTCAGCAATACGCATTGGCTGGATGCGCTTACGCCGCCGTTGGCGCGCGGTCTCTCAGAGTTGTGCGCAACCATTGCGCGGCTGATTCAGAGGCAATCCCCTGGGCCGCCCCCGGAACCAGTTTTTGAACCTATCCCGAAACAGCCCGATGTGAAGCCCCCTGCACCGGCTTTGCCGAATGTTCCAGAGCAGAAAGCTGCTTCGCGGGGGTTTCCCAGATGGGCGTGGGGAGCTTTGGCCGCCGTGGCTTTGGTTGCGGTGTTCGTCGCGGGACGGCTCCTTGGGCCGCATTCGCAAACACAGCCGTCACCAGGGCTGTTGACTCAGCCTGCTCTATCGACCAACACGAATCCTAATGCGGCAGACACGCGACCCTCTGCTGCGCAGGGATCGATGCTCGCGCCTGCGGCGGGCTCCAAACCGCCCGTTCCGAAGCCGGATTCTGTGGCGATTTCGCAGCAGGCCGACGCGCTCTTCAACCAGAGGCGATTTTCGGAAGCCGCGCCGCTTCTCGAACAGGTCTGCGCCAGCGGCGATGCATCTTCATGCAACCATCTCGGCCTTATGTACCAAAATGGACTGGGTGTCGCGAAGAATGATTCTCGGTCGGTGGCTCTCTTTTCCAAGGCTTGCAGCGCCGACACAAGATACGGATGTAACAATCTGGGCCTTATGTACGCGGGCGGGTGGGGAGTCCCACAGAGCTACTCCCAAGCGGTGGCGCTCTATTCCAAGTCTTGCAATGCGGGCGTCGCCGTCGGGTGTGGCAATTTGGGTCTTATGTACGCACAGGGGACGGGCGTGGCGCAGAACACCTCGCAAGCGGTGCCGCTCCTTTCCAAGGGCTGCGACGGAGGCAACACTCAAGCGTGCGGCGGTCTGGGCGTCATGTACACGGAGGGGATAGGCATGGCGCAGAACTACTCCCAAGCGGTGCCGCTCCTTTCCAAGGGCTGCGATAGCGGCCTTATTCGTGCGTGCAACGATCTGGGCGTTTTGTACGCGAACGGTAACGGTGTCCCGCAGAACTACTTCCAGGCGGCGGCACTCTATTCCAAGGCCTGCGACGGAAATAACCCCATCGCTTGCACCAACCTCGGGAACTTTTACCGGCTTGGCATTGGAGTCGCAAAGGACCCTGACAAGGCGTTGCAACTCATCACCAAGGGCTGCAACCTGGGCAGCACGTGGGCGGGCTGCGCCCAGCTAAGACAGATGCGTTAGCGAGCAGAACGCCGAGGATTTGAAGTTTTTGTAGTTGGAGAGGCTGTAGGATTGGAGCGATCCTTCTCCGTCCATGCCAAATACAGAGAACTGAACGCCGCTTCTCTTATGCTTCTAAATTAAATGCTCGATTCGCATGTGTTCTTGTGCATATGTGCGGCCAATCTCCCGCAATGACGGCACGGCATGGACCGCATCGAGCTTGGCGAGTTGCGAGTTCTGCCGGAGGAACTCCTCAGCCTCCTTGCCCATGTACGATCTGTTGTAGCGGGCATAGCTGAACCAACTACGCCTAGGAAGCGTCTCCCCTTCCAGATTGCCAATCTCTGAATCAGTTTAAGGCTCTGCGTGGAGATGGGGCGCCTGGACCTCATCAGAGATGTAGCGGTTCAAGCGATTTGCGGCTTTGGGCCTTCATTACTAATGAGAATGATCCAGTTCGACCGAATCTTTACTGAAAAGGAGATTCCGACTAAATCCTTAAAGAGAACGGCCTTAAAACCCGCGCCTTCCATTCCCTGCTCAAAGTCGAAAGACGCCATGAGCTCTGCACACGGTAAAGACAGGCGGTGGATGAAACAACACAAGTCCCGCACTACACAAAGGCGCGTCAAATTGCCGTTTCGAAGGACTTGACTGTGCTGCTCTTTTGAGCCGGCTGTGGCGGGAAAGCCAGAATTCGCATAGAAGCATGGCGAAAGACGGAAGGAGCGGGCCTGAGCGCCAGACAGGCCAGGAATGTCGCGCCGATCAGGCGCATGTCGCTCCAGAACGTGGCCCGGCACATGTAGCGCACGTCCATGCGCGCCTTGAGCGGCCGGATATGCCGTCGATAGAAATCATCCAGGTAACCGGGCTGAACGCGGCCTAGAATTCCCTCCTCGCGGCGGAAGGCGAGCGTAGCCGCGCCGGTGATGCCGGGACGATAGGGCATGTTGGTTATGCCCTCGTGCGGCGGCAGCTTGGGCCGGGGCCCTACCAGGCTCATCTCTCCGCGCAGAATGTTATAGAACTGCGGAAGCTCGTCGAGTTTCAGCCTGCGCAGCCAGCGCCCCATGCCGGTAATGCGGCAATCCCCGTCCCTGGTATGGCCGGGACCGCGTTTCTCTGCGTCCAATGTCATGCTGCGAAACTTGTAGATGCAAAAAAGACGCCCTCCCCGGCCCACGCGATATTGGACAAAAAATGCAGGTCCTCTCGAGGACAGGCGCACACACAATGCGATCACCAGCATCGGAAGCCCAAAGACGGCAAGAACCAGCAACGCGACCGACAGATCGAGCAGCCGCTTGGAGTAAGAGAGACTCCAGGCGCTGGCCGAGGGGCTTTCCAGGCGCGCTTCGTAGACAGGAAGGCTGCGCAAGACAGGAGGCGGCGCGGCGATGGGGAAGGGCGAAACGGAAACTGCGCTCGATTCTGGCGCGCGGCTGGAAAGTTGCATAAAGCTGGCCTCGAAAGCGTGATAAGCATCTAT
>JBAVYF010000322.1:0-1612 GCA_049698655.1 Occallatibacter sp.
ATTCGCAGACCGAGCCATTCATGATCGCCGAGGTGGAGACGCTGGAGGAGACCGAGCTGACTTCTTCGGTCGGCGGCGAGGCGCTGGTGCGCAACGTCATCGCGCAGTTCCAGCAGATTGTCGCCGAGTCCCCGACGCTCTCCGATGAACTGCGAACCATCGCCGCGAACATCGAGGAGCCGAGCCGGCTGGTGGACTTTGTGGCGTCGTCATTGCCGTTTCTGACCACCGACGACAAGCAGAAACTGCTGGAGACGCCCAGCATCGCAACCCGGCTCGAGTTGTTGAACCAGCACCTGGCCAAGGAGATCGAGGTGCAGCAGTTGCGCACCAAGATCCAGACTGAGGTGCAGGACCAGGTGCAGCAGTCGCAGCGGGACTACTATCTGCGCGAGCAGCTCAAGGCCATCCAGAAAGAACTGGGCGAGCAGGACGAGGGTCAGCGCTAGACGGATGAACTGCGGCAGAAGATCGATGCTGCCGGAATGCCGGAAGACGTGAAGAAGGAGGCTCTTAAGGAGCTGGCGCGCCTCGCGCGTATGTCTCCCATGGCCGCCGACTACTCGCTCACCCGCAACTACATCGAGTGGCTGGCGCTGCTGCCGTGGGCCAAGAGCTCGGGTTCCAAGATTGATATCAACAAAGCCAAGGAGATTCTGGACGAGGACCACTACGAGCTGAAAAAGGTGAAGGACCGCATCCTCGACTATCTGAGCGTTCTGGAGTTGAAGCCGGACATGAAGGGGCCGATTCTGTGTTTTGTGGGCCCTCCGGGAGTGGGCAAGACCAGCCTGGGCCGGTCCATTGCGCGCGCCCTGGGCCGCAAGTTCCAGCGCGTCTCGCTGGGCGGCATGCACGACGAGGCGGAGATTCGCGGTCATCGCCGCACCTACATTGGCGCGCTTCCTGGTCAGATCATCCAGTGCATTCGGAGAGCCGAAACCAACGACCCGGTGATGATGCTGGACGAGATCGACAAGCTGGGCCGCGACTTCCGCGGCGATCCGGCGTCCGCATTGTTGGAAACGCTGGACCCGGAGCAGAACAATACCTTCCGCGACAATTACCTTGACGTGCCCTTCGACCTGTCGAAGACTTTGTTCATCTGCACGGCCAACATGCTGGACACGGTTCCGCCGCCGCTGCTGGACCGCATGGAGTTGATCTTCCTGCAGGGCTATAGCGAAGACGAGAAGATGCACATCGCCTTCCGCTACCTGATTCCCCGCCAGATCAAGGAGAACGGCATCACGCCCGAGCAGATTGAGTTCCCCGAGGATGCGGTCCGCTACGTGGTGCGCCATTACACGCGCGAGGCCGGGGTGCGCAAGCTGGAGCAGACACTGGGCACGGTCTGCCGGAAGCAGGCGCGGCGAGTGGTCGAGGGCAAGACGGAGAAGCTCACCGTAACCCGCGAGACGCTCAAGGAGTTTCTGGGCGGCATCCAGGTGCGCGTGGACACCGAGATCGCCGAGCGTATCAAGCGCCCCGGAGTAGCCGTGGGACTGGCCTGGACGCCGGCCGGCGGCGACATCCTCTTCATCGAGGCTAACAAGATGAAGGGCAAGGGCAACTTCACCATGACGGGGCAGATCGGCGAGGTGATGCAGGA
>JBAVYF010000323.1:0-3691 GCA_049698655.1 Occallatibacter sp.
GAGCAAGGCAGGAGCGCAAGATCGGCGCCATCGGCATACACGTCGCGCGCGGCATCACCTCGCACGGCTTCGCCTTCAACGTCACCACCGACCTCAGCGACTTTGGATTGATCGTCCCCTGCGGCATTCCTGATTACCCGGTCACCAGCCTGGCGCTGGAAGTCCAGAAGCCAGAGGAGTTGCCCACACTGGAGGCCATTGCGCACCAGGCGGCGCGGCAATTCGGGCAGGTCTTCGGCGAGCAGGTGCTGGCGGTGGAGAGCCTGGCGGCGCTGCGGGCCCAGGCCGCGGCTGCGCAGGTGCAGTTTCCGGCGGAAGACACGCCTCTCCAGATTCCGGCTGAGGTTGAGCGATTGCGTGGCGGGGCCGAACGCCCGATTCGCGCCTGAGGAACGGGCTGGTTGAGGGTTGTGGTATCCCACCCTTTTCGCAAAGAACGCGAAAAGGATGGGGCACTCGTATTTTTGGGAGCGGCGAAGAGTTCGGTAGCCGTATGCGCCGCAATTTATAATCCGGCTTGAGATCGGGTGCGCCCCAGCAGACTGTCCCTCGCGTCCCGTATCGCGGAGAGTCACCCATGCCAACAGACGTGGTCATGCCCCAGATGGGCGAGTCGATCTTTGAGGGCACTATTACCAAGTGGCTCAAGAAGGCCGGCGACGCGGTCGAAAAGGACGAGCCGCTGTTTGAGATTTCTACCGACAAGGTGGACGCGGAGATTCCCTCGCCGGTGGCCGGCGTGCTCTCCGAGATCAAGATTCCCGCTGGCGCAACCGTTGAGATCAACACGGTGGTCGCGGTCATCGGCGGGGCGGTTACGGCTACTACTTCGGCAGATGCAACCCATACGACTCCCACGCCAGCAGTTAGTTCCGCGAAATCCGTGCCGCCAACGCAGCAGGCCCCACCGAAAGTGGCTCAGGTGGCCGGCGCTCGGCAGCGCTCTTCGCCACTGGTGCGGCGCATCGCCAAAGACAACAACCTCGATCTCGGCCAGATCACCGGGACCGGATCAGACGGGCGCATTACCAAGGAAGATGTGCTGCGGTACGTGAGCGAGCACGGCCCCGGCAGCGCCGTTGCGAAGGCAATCGTGCCGGAGACGCAGACAGCCCCTCCGCAGACACCGGTTCCGCTGACCAGGATGCGCGCAATCATCGCTCAACGCATGGTCGAGAGCAAGCAGATCAGCCCCCACGTCCACTCCGTCTATAAGGTGGACATGACCCGCATCGCGCGCCTGCGCGAGCGCGAGAAGGCCCGCTTCGAGCAGCAGCACGGCGTCAAGCTCACCTATATGCCGTTCATTGCTGTCGCCGCCGTGCAGGCACTGACCAGTTTCCCCATCGTCAACGCCTCGCTCATCGACGGCTCCATACACTACCACTCGAACATCAATCTCGGCATCGCCGTGGCTCTGGAGTGGGGGCTGATTGTGCCGGTGGTCAAGCAAGCCGAAAGCCGCAGCTTCGTGGGCCTGGCCCGCGCCATCGCGGATCTCGCCGCCCGCGCCCGCTCCAAAAAGCTGTTGCCCGACGAGGCCTCGGGGTCCACGTTCACGCTCACCAACTCCGGCATTCTCGGGGAGGAGTTCGGCACGCCGATCATCAACCAGCCGGAGTCGGCGATTCTGGCCATTGGCGGCCTGCGCAAGGAGCCTTTGGTACTGACCGACGCCGAGGGCAACGACACCATTGCGATCCGGTCCGTGCAGTACTTCTGCCTCGGCTTCGACCACCGCATCATCGACGGCGCCGACTCCGGCAAGTTCATGACAGAGTTCAAGCGGGCGCTGGAGGGATGGGACAGGCCGATCGGGTAGGGCCTGTGCGGCCTTCGTCTACTCGTGTTTTCCCCACGGGTCGTAAGTGCCCACATACCAAGTGTGGCCTTCGGGGTCTTTCACGGCGAAGTCACGTCCGCCGTGGGGGGTGTCGCGGAGTGCAGAGGTGACGTTGGCTCCGGCGGCTACAGCGCGGGCATGGGCAGCGTCGGCGTCAGGGACGATGATGTAGAGACAGCAAGTCTCTATGCCACCCAGCTCATCGGGGGACTTGAAGGCGCGGTGAGCCTCGTCGTCCTTGCCCGAGCCGAGCATAATCATGCTGTTGCCCAGGGTGAGCTCGGCGTGGGCGATGGTTCCGTTTGGACCTTCATAGACGGCATGGCGCTGGAAGCCGAAGACCTTTTCGAGCCACTCGATGGCGGCGGGGGCGTTGCGATAGCTAAGACCGGGGATGATGGTGCTGCAACGTTCAGACATGGGAAGACCTCCGCGGCAAGAGTACCGCTTCCGTCCGTCGAGGGCAATCGAGTATTCTTGCCGATATGCGTTTGCCCACGGGCGATTCTCTACTGGTGCAAATTATGAGCGCCGCGTTCGCCGAGTCGGCTGAGCGCGCAGGCGAGCATCTGGTCTGCCGGCAAGGCTGCACACAGTGTTGCCATGGAGCGTTTGTCGTCAACCCGCTGGATGCGCTGCGGCTGCGCGCAGGCATGGATATATTGCGGGCCACGGAGCCGGCGCTTGCGGCGGAGATTGAGCGTCGCGCGGGGATGTGGGTTGACGAGCATGGGGCGGATTTCCCCGGCGATGCGGAGACGGGCATGCTGGGCGACTCGAAAGTGGACCGGGAGCGTTTTGAGGAGTTCGCCAACGAGGCGGCCTGTCCGGCGCTCGACTCCGGCACGGGCCGCTGCGACGTGTATGCCTGGAGGCCTATGACCTGCCGCGCATTCGGTCCGCCGGTCCGCATGGGAGACGGCGAGGCGCTGGCCCATTGCGAACTGTGTTTTGCCGGCGCCGGCACGGACGAGGTGGCGGCTTGCGAAATGACGGTCCCGTACGATCTCGAAGCGGAATTGCTGGACGAGATTCCGCTGAAAGAGGAAACCGTGGTGGCGTTCGCGCTGCTGGGGTGAGCGCGGCGCCAGCCCGCGTTAAACTGGCGTTTGGACAGCCTGATGACAACACGCCCCTGCTGGGTTGAGATTCGCACTCACTCCCTTGAAGACAACTTCCGGTTTTTGTTGACCCTGGCCGTGCCCCATGCGGAGCTGATGGCGGTGCTCAAGGCCGACGCATACGGTCATTCCCTGGCGCTGTGTGCTCCGGCGGTGGTGCGCGCCGGGGCCCGGTGGCTGGGCGTCGCCAGCGTCGAGGAGGGCGTGGCCGCGCGCGCGCTGTGCCCTGAGCCTAGTGTGCTGGTGATTTGCGGCGCATTTCCCGGCCAGGGAGCTGCTGTGGTCAAACACCGGCTGACAGCCGTGGCCTGGCAGCCGTGGCAGTTGGACGAGCTGGAAACTGCTGCGCGCACGGCAGGCGGGTTGGCCGGTTCGGTCCCGGTGCATCTGGAGATCGACACCGGCATGAGCCGTCAGGGGGTTGCGCCCGAGGATCTCAATGCAGAGGGCGGAAGCGCAGGAGCGCTTCTGGCGCGCTTCAATCCCGGGTCGCCGCTCCGGCTGGAGGGCGTGCTGACCCACCTGTTTGCCGCCGACGAGGCGGACCGCAGGGTGACCGAGGCGCAACTAGCCCAGCTGGATCTGGCGCTGCGGGGGATCAAGGCCGCGGGAGTGCATCCGGAGTGGCTCAACGTGGGCAACTCCGCCGCGCTTCTGGCCGGCGAGGCCGCGCGGATTGCCGCTCTCGCCGCTCGCTACGGTATGAAAGCGATGGTGCGGCCGGGCC
>JBAVYF010000324.1:0-6968 GCA_049698655.1 Occallatibacter sp.
GCTGCGCGAGGAGCGCATGAAGGCCATTCGTACCCACGTAATGGCTTTGCCTGAGCGCCAGCGCATGGCGGTGCTGATGCACAAGTATCAGGGGATGGATTTTCGGCAGATCGGAGAGGTGCTCAAACTGAGCGAGTCGGCGACCAAGTCGCTGCTCTTTCGCGCGTACCAGACGCTGAGAGACAAGCTGAAGGATTTTGTTTGAAAGGAATTTCGCCGGGCTCGACCGGCGGGGAAGTGGGGTGGCGCCAATGGAACAGATGCCAATGGAACGAATGAAGCCGAATTGCGCTGGAATGGACTCAAAGCTGGCAAGCCTGCTGCTTGATCCGGCCGCTGTGCCTGCCAAGGTGCAAGCGCATGTGGCCGGGTGCGAGGTCTGCCGCCGCGAGCTTGAGGAGCTGCGGGCGACGATGAACCTGATGGATGCCTGGAAGGGTCCGGAGCCGAACCCTTATTTCCTCACCCGGCTGGAGGCGCGCCTCAGGGAAGAGCGCGCGGCCGAGCCGGCCGGATGGTTTGCCCGGCTGCGCGCCCGCTTCGTCCTCGGACCGGCAGCCCATGTTCGCCCGCTGGCCGCCATGGCGCTGACCGTCGTGCTGCTGTTGGGTGGCGGGGCCTATCTGGGCATTACTGACTGGAACAAGCCGCCGGCCCCTCCCGTGCAGGCCGCCGTGGTGCATGACTTGCAAACCATGGACAACAATGCCCAACTGCTCGACCAGTTGGAGTCGCTTTCCAGCAGCAACGAAAGCGGGGACTAACGTCTTAACCAGCAATCAGGGACTGGGAAAGGAACGATGACGGAAGCACACAACGCGGGACGGATCGGCCGCGCGGCCATGGCCGCGGCAGCCATAATCCTTTGTGTGCCTGCGGCCTGTGCTTACGGCCAGCACTCCGGCGCTGCCTCTCATTCCGCGCCCTCAGGGCAGCCAGCCCAGCCGCAGAGCTCCCGGCCCCAATCCACATGGCCGCGAAATCAGGGACAACCTGGCGCGCAAACCAAGGGGCGACCGCTAGCCAACTCACCGCGCCACAATGCGCCCGGCAACCCCGCGTCCCGGCCTGGTTATCCGGGTTCAGGTTATCCGGGTTCCGCCTATCCAGGTCACGGCTATCCGGGTCCGCCCTACATCGGTCCAGGCTTTTCCCGCCCCACATATCCGGGATTTGCCTCGCCTGTTCAAGGTCCGCCGGGCCACCTGGGAGACTGGCTCAATCAGCACCGCAACCTTCCCATCCAGCAGCAGGAGCGGATGCTGCGCGGCGACCCCAACTTCCGCCGCCTTTCCCCTGCCGAACAGCAGCGGGTGGTGCGGCAGTTGCATCAGGTGGACCAATTGTCCGAGGAGCAGCGGCAGCGCCGCCTGGCTCGCGCTGAAATGATCGAGCATCTGCCGCCCCAAGAGCAGATGCGGGTCAACCTCTCCGCGCGCCGCTGGGCCACCCTGCCCGTTGACCGTCAGGCGATGATGAAGCGCGCTTTTCAGGATTTGCGAACGGTTCCGCTGGAGCAACGTCCCACGGTGCTCAACTCTGCCCGCTACCAGGAAGCATTCAGTCCTGAGGAGCGCGGCATTCTCTCCGACTTGCTGCGCGTCGAGCCTTACCAGCCGATGCGGTAACGCCGCGCCTCAGTCCGCGACCATGCACTCTCCCGGCAGAATCGGCCGGGTCCGCGGCAACATTCCGCGATACGAAAACCAGCCCATCAGCGCCAGCGCGCCCACATAGGCCCCCAGCTTGATCAGGCTGGTCGCGCTAGTCTGCGGCAGCGCTTTCCACAGCACCAGCAACAGCGTCTGCGCCGCCGTCACCGCCCAAACCGAGCCGTAGAAGTACCGCCGATGGGTGCCTTCGCTCCTGGTCGAGGGCTCCACTCGCGGCAACTTGCCCGCCGCACCCAGTAACAGAATTACAGCGGCCAGCGGCAGGTAGGCGTAGGTGTAAATCTGCTTCATCTGCCATACGCCGGTCACAGCGGCGATCCCCAGGCCAGTCATGTTCAGCAGCGCATAGCTCAGAACGGCCGTCCACGCGAAGCTATAACAGACCCGCCGGTAGAGCGGATTCGGTTTGTCCTCGTCAAAGCGCAAGATGTAGGGCCCCGGCTCAGCGCCCGGCAGCTGTCCGCGCAACGCGGCAATCCCCGTGCCCACCAGAACCAGCCCCAGCCATAGCGAATTGCCCAGGCTGAACCCATGCGCAAAAAGCGTGAATGTCAGCGGTCCGGGCGCCAGAAAAAAGACAAAAATCCAGATCGGCCAATGACAAGCGCGATAAATGCGCGTGTTCCGCGTGCGCATCTTGCGCTCCTCAGCATACTCCACTTTTCCTGTGTATCCCATGCCAACAAGCCTCTCAAAGCCGCCGTAGAGGCGTCAATCCGCAAAAAATTTTCGAAAAATTGCTCCAACCCTTGCAGATTAGGAGTATTATTTTCTCCGTCCGGGCAGGCGGGACTCCCCCCTCCAGCCTCCTCAGAGCTGAAGCGCTCGCGCATGCTCCCGAACTGTTCCCGTGAAGACTGCATCCGGGACGAGCCATTCAAATGGCGGAGGTGAGAACCATGACCTTTAATCTCGCCGTCTTTCTGGAAGAAGCGGGGGTTGGACGAAAAGTCATCCATTTGCAGCCCAAGCAGGTCTTCTTTTCGCAGGGAGATGCGGCTGACTCCATCTTCTATCTTCGGACGGGCCGCGCAAAACTCACAGTCGTTTCGCCCGAAGGCAAGGAGGCCACGGTCGCGCTTCTCTCCGCCGGAGAATTCATTGGAGAGGAGTCGCTCGCCAGCGTGGGTGGCCTGCATCTGGTCACTGCCACGGCCATTGTCGCCTGTACTGCGCTTGAGATAGCGCGGGAAGAGATGATCCGCGTGATGCACGAGGAACATTCCCTCTCCGAAATGTACCTGAAATTCCTGCTGGCCCGGAGCATGCGAACCCAGGCCGATCTGGTCGATCAGCTTTTCAACTCCAGCGAGAAGCGCCTGGCGAGAATCCTTCTCTTGATGGCCGAATTTGGCGAACCAGGTAAACCGGAGGCCTTCATTCCTCCCATCACCCAGGAAACTCTGGCGGAGATGGTCGGCACCACACGTTCCCGCGTCAGCTTCTTCATGAATCGCTTTCGCAAGCTCGGCCTCATCGAATACAACGGCCGCATCCGGGTCCATAAGTCGCTGATCAATGTCATCTTGCACGATCAATTCACCGAGAGCAACCCCGAAAATTCCGAGGATTCCGCCGCTCCACGAATCCGATCAAAGCCGGCCAGGCAACGCGCAGCCTGAGACGTGAAGACGCAGGATGCAGGGTACCCCACACTCGCCGTGTCTTTGTTTTTGCGGCCAGGGGGGAAGCCATAGAACTCCTGCAAGGCAATCGCATATAAGTTTGTGAATGAATTGACACAACCGTCCCGTAGGGCCGATGCGATACTCCGGCCGCTGGAACTCAGCCCAATCCGTCCTAAGCTACAATAAAAGAAAGGCCAAGGCCAAATTTTCCCGCGGCACGTCCGCAACTAGAGCAAGGAGCTTCAAACTTTATGGCGATTCCCGCCACGCAACTCCGTCCCGGCATGATCATCAAACACAACGAGCAACTCCACCTGGTCTTCAAGGTCGAGCATCGCACCCCCGGCAATCTGCGCGCCTTCATCCAGGCCAAACTGCGCAACCTCCGCACCGGCGCCATGTTCGAGCACCGCTTCCGCTCCGCCGACGCCATAGAAAAGGTCGTGGTGGACTCGGTCTCCATGGATTTTCTCTATGCCGACGGAGACGACTACTACTTCATGAACCCGGTGGACTACGAGCAGACCGTTCTCAAGGGCTCCACGCTGGGCGACGCCGTCGAGTACCTCACGCCCAACCTGCAGATCAAGGTCAGCTACCATGACGGCAATGCCGTGGGCATCGACCTGCCCGCCGCCGTCGAGCTTACCGTCGTCGAAACCGAGCCGGGCCTCAAGTCGGCCACCGCCTCCAGCGTCACCAAGCCCGCCAGGACGGAAACCGGCCTGATGGTTCAGGTGCCCGCCTTCATCAACGAAGGCGAAAAAATCCGTGTCGACACCAGCGAAGGGGCTTACCTGAGCAGGGCATAAACGCAGCCTCAAATAAAATGCCCCCTTTGTCCGCCGCGGGAGAAATTGGGCCTAGGATGAAAATAGGCGCAGTGCCCGAAAGCTCGGCAGGAAACAACTAACAGCCGGCTGCGTTCGCGCTTGACCCGATGGAGTTATCAATGAAACCTATTCTGTCATTGCTTATCGCTTGCATTGTCTTGCCGGTGGCCGTATGTGCGGCGGAGACGCCGGCATCGGCCACGTCCGATCAAGTGGCGGTCGTTGAGGGCAACAATGCCTTCGCCGTTGAACTCTACAGCCAGTTGCGGAATCAAAGCGGAAATCTCTTTTTCTCGCCTGAGAGCATTTCAACCGCGCTGGCCATGACCTATGCCGGGGCACGTGGCGACACCGCTGCGCAGATGGCGAAGACGCTGCATTTCACGCTGCCGCCAGAGCGGTTGCATCCGGCGATGGGCGCGCTGCTGAGCAATCTCAACGCCGCGCATGACGGATACCAGCTTCGCGCGGCCGACGCTCTTTGGGTGCAACAGGGTTATACGTTTCGCGATGATTTCCTCAAGCTTACCAGCAGCGATTACGGCGCTGGGCTCAATCAGGTGGATTTCAAAGGCGCGACCGAGGCGGCGCGATTGGCCATCAATCAATGGGTCGAGCGGAAAACCGAAAACAAGATCAAAGACTTGCTCCAACAGGGCGCAATCAACCCTACCACCAGGCTGGTGCTGACGAACGCAATCTATTTCAAGGGTGATTGGGAGGCGCAATTCGAGAAGGCGCAAACAAAGGATGAGGATTTCCATGTATCCCAGTCGCAGACCGTTAAAGCGCCCCTGATGCACCGCTGGGA
The DNA here is from genome assembly GCA_049698655.1 of Occallatibacter sp. Taxonomy (GTDB): domain Bacteria; phylum Acidobacteriota; class Terriglobia; order Terriglobales; family Acidobacteriaceae; genus Telmatobacter. The sequence goes on from JBAVYF010000324.1 coordinate 4,946, forward strand.
CGATTTCAACTATCTCAACGGCGGAACGTTTCAGGCTCTGGAGATCCCGTATAAGAACAATGAATTGTCGATGATAGTCTTCCTGCCTAACGATGTGAGCGGCCTGTCTGCTTTAGAACAGTCACTGACTGCGTCCAGTATGCAGCAATGGCTCGGTCAGTTGCGGTCAGCTTCCAAAGTCATCCTGACGATGCCTAAGTTCAAGATGACGCGGCAATTTAATCTTCAAGACACGCTGAGCGCAATGGGAATGCCGCGGGCGTTTGATCCTGACGCCGCCGATTTTTCAGGGATAACCGGCAACCGCGAATTGTTGATTTCAGCGGTAATTCATAAGGCTTTTATCGATGTGAATGAGGAAGGAACCGAAGCAGCGGCGGCGACGGCAGTGGTTTTTAAACCGACGGCAGTACCTCCGCAGTACCGGAGACCACCAACTGTTTTTCGCGCCGACCACCCGTTCGTCTTCCTGATACGCGATAATCGCGCGGGTGGCATCCTGTTCATGGGACGCGTGACCGATCCGACCAAGTGATAACGAATGATCTTTCTTCAGGTATATTACGTGAATCTGGCAGCGACCCGATTGTGACGAAATCTCCTGCTTAGACGAAAAACCACCGCAGGTTGGCGGTGGTTTTCTCAATGACCGAGGCGAATTGCTTCTGACTGAAAGTTAGACGCCAGCCTCCGGCAGCTTCACCAGCCGCGCCTCCAGCAGCGCCTCAATGCTCATAAGCGCCTCCAGCACTTTGTCAGAGACCGGCGCGTCCACCTGCACCACAGAGAGCGCCTTCACAGGCTTGGGTCCGGAGCGTTCTCTGCCTAGCGCGAAGTTGGCGATGTTCACGCCCTGCTCGCCGAGAATAGTGCCTATCCGCCCAATCACGCCCGGCACATCCAGATTGCGGCAGACCAGCAGGTTGCCTTCGAGCGGCGTCTCAATGTCGATGCCGTCAAACTCCAGCAGCCGCGGCTGCACGCCGTGAATCACGGTTGCGCTGGCGCGGCTCGATCCCGCGCTGGTGTGCAGCTCAATCGTCAGCACCGTCGCCGCGCCGCCGCGATGGCTCTCCTGCTTCTCCTCGTGGATGCGAATGCCGCGCTCCCCGGCCACCGACGCCGCATTGATGAGGTTCACATTCTCTGATCCCTCCAGCAATCCCGCGATCGCCGCGTTGCGAACCAGCTCCGTCTTGGCATCAGCCAGCGTCCCGCCATAAATCAGATTGAGGCCCTCAATGCCGGACTTTCCGCCGCTCATTCCCGCCTGCGCCAGAAACCCGCCCAGCCGCCCAGCCAGATCGATGTACGGCGCCAGCGCCACATACTCCTCATGGCTCAGCGACGGCAGATTCACTGCATTCTGCGCCACGCCGAGCTTGAGATAATCGCGCACCTGGCGCGCAATCTGAATTCCCACCGCCTCCTGCGCCTCGGCCGTCGAGCCCGCGATATGCGGCGTCAGAATCACATTTTCCAGCTCCGCATAAGGCGAGTTCTTCAGCGGCTCAACGGCAAACACATCCAGCGCCGCGCCGGCCACTTGCCCATTCTTCAGCGCGACAACCAGCGCCGCGTCATCAATCAGCTCGCCGCGCGCGCAGTTGATAATCCGCACGCCCTTTTTCATCGCCGCCAGCGATTTTGCATTGATCACCCCGGCCGTCTGCGGCGTCAACCCCACGTGCAGCGTGATGTAATCCGAACCCGCAATCAGTTCCTCCAGCGTCACCAGCTTGATGCCGTTCTCGCGCGCCACCGCAGCCGAGACAAACGGATCGCTGCCGACAATCTCCAGCCCAAAGCCCTTGGCTCGCCTCGCAACCTCCAGACCAATCCGCCCCAGTCCCAGAATGCCCAGCGTCTTGCCGCGCAGCTCTGCACCTTGCAGGATCTTTTTCTCCCACTTGCCGGCGTGCATTGACGCATTGGCCGCGGGCACCTTGCGCGCCAGAGCCAGCATCAGGCCAAGGGTCAACTCGGCCACGGCTACCGCATTCGCGCCCGGCGTATTCATCAC
>JBAVYF010000325.1:0-2941 GCA_049698655.1 Occallatibacter sp.
TCTGCGAGTCCGGGGGCGTGTCGTCGGTGACGCCGCCGACGGTCCAGTGCAGATCGAATAAGCCGCCGATGCGGCTAAGGTCGCTGTCGTGACCGCCGAGGTAAACCAGGCGCGTGCCGGCAGGGCCGAAGGCGCCGGGAACAGGCGCGGCGGGCTGGGTTTGCGCAGGCTGCGCGGCCTGTTCGAGCGTGTCGAGAATGTGCGCCATCAGGTTGGAACCTCGCGTGCGGGCCGCTAATGGGGTGCGCGTCACCAGATCAAATCCCTTGACATACAGCGGCATGAGACGTAGGAGAGTGGACTCGTCGACATGTCCCCAGCCGACTTCCGGCATCGGCTTGCCGTCGGTATATTCGAGTAAAAAATCCTCAATCAGCGGAGCCGCCACGGCGAGAGGCCTGGAATCGTCGAGGATGGGCTTTGATGCGGGATGCGCGGGGTCCGGCGCAAGGATATCGGCGAGTTCTTTCAGCTCGGGGTTTCCGGCAAGTGAAAAGAAGGCCGCCGGGTCGTTGCCCAAAACGGCTTGCCGGTCAACCGCGATCGCTTCTGTGGACGGCGGAGAAAAGGAGCCGGGGATCGGCGAGAAGACGGGGTCTGCAATGCCTGAATCCGCAGCGACCATGTTGACGGGCAGCAGATCGCAACCCGGCTCCAGGCCGGCGAAGGTGTTGCGCGTGCTTAGGATCGTGCGCTCCTGGGTATCGGAGTAAAGATAGATTTCGCTGCTGCCAGGGCAGCCGGTGGCGGGAAACAGGCCCTTGCGGACAAGGTCAAGGCGCATGTAAGCGCCCATCTGGCGAATCGCCAGGGCGCCGTGCGGCGTCAGGAAACCAAGCGGAACCTCCCATTCAGGCCAGGCGCCGGAAGCATGAAGACCAAGAACCGAAGTATCGGTGAGAGGTGGACGGACGCCGTGGCGAGACAAGACCAACGTGAAACGCAGCTTGTCCTGACTATGGTTCTGGGATGCATGGGTTTGTTCCGGGGTTACAGTAGCCGCTATCAGGAGGGCAGCAACAATCAGCTTTCGCATATAGAAATATTGTAAAGGTTACCAAAGCAGGTCCGGCGGGCGGCTCTCGTACACTATCCACAATGGAACTATCCAGGCCCACAGCCAGGCCCACAAATTCGCTGCGCTCCGACGCAGCCCTTCTGAGCGCCTTCGCTGCGCTCATCGTCATTGTGCATTTTTTCCTGGGAAACGGGTACGGCTTCCACCGCGACGAACTCCAATTCCTCGATGATGCGCGTCACCTCCAATGGGGGTTCGTAGCCTATCCGCCACTTACGTCGTTTTGTGGCCGAATCGCAATTGCGCTCTTCGGCATCTCGCCCCAGGTTTTTCGTCTTCCCGCGGCAATCGTCAACGCTGTCTCACTTGTGCTTGTTGGCCTGATCGCGCGCGAAGTTGGTGGACGCAGGCCAGCGCAAATCGTTGCTCTCTTTGCCACACTTCCACTGGCGCTCGTGCTAAGCTCTGTTCTCCAATACGGCACCTTCGACCTGCTTGCCTGGTGCATCGTTATCTTCTTCACTGTGCGTGTACTCCGCACAGCAGACGAGCGATATTGGATCGGCGTGGGGGTCGGTGTCGGCATCGGCGTGCTCTCAAAGTATTCCATTGCCTTTCCCGTAATCAGTCTGTTCGGCGCGCTCGTTCTTCTGCCATCGCAACGCCATCATCTTCGCAGCCGATTCTTCTGGTATGGGGCGCTCACTGCCGCCCTCATCGCAGCGCCCAATCTTTTCTGGCTTGCACGTCATCACTTCATCACGCTGCAGATGGAGCACTTCATTCACGCTCGCGACATCCGCCAGGGGCGAGCCGACGGATACTACTCCGACCAGATCAAATTCACGCTCTTCGGGTTGCCCCTGGCGGTCGCCGGCCTCGTCTCTCTCGTGCGCAACAAGCGGTTTCGTCTGCTCAGCGCTTTCTACATCGGCCCGTTTCTGCTTTTTGCCCTCGTCAAAGGCCGCGGCTATTACCTGACGCCAGCGTATCCGGTTCTCTATGCCGCGGGAGCGGTGGCTCTGGAACGAGTCCTGGCGCAACGCGCAACGTGGCTTCGCGTTAGTCTTCGTTCGGCCGTCATTGCCGCGATGCTGGCCGACGCAGCCGTTTTTGCATGGGCGTACCTGCCGATGTGGCCCGTCGGCTCTGCCGCATGGAACTGGCAGATGAACAACAACAGCGACATGGCCAATGAGATCGGCTGGCCAGAGTTTGTTGCGCAGGTCGCCGCTGTCCGCGACACGCTCTCCCCGCAAGATCGAAGCAGCCTCGCCATCCTTGCCAACAACTTCGGCGAAGCCGGCGCCCTCTCCCTCTACGGCCCGCAGTACAAGTTGCCCATACCCATCAGCAGCACCAACAGCTTCCATGATCGCGGCTATGGGCCTTATGAAGCGGAGACGGTGATCGTAGTCGGCGGAGAGCTAAACGATCAATTACTGAACTTTGAAAGCTGCTCGGTTGCGGCCCTGGTTCACCTTCCATACGGCGTGCGTGATGAAGAATCGGTAGACCATCCTGAGATACTTGTCTGCCACCATCTCCGCCGGCCGTGGCCTGTGGTTTGGAGTCGTTCCCAGGAGTTTGGTTAGGGCCTGTTAACACTACCTGGGCGGATGGCGTTGCGCGCGAAAACCCGGCCAGACGAAGCCGAGCCCGAAGGCTGTGGCGGGTCCACCGTCGAGGGCGAGAATGAAGTATGGTCGGGTTTTAGCCGCAACCCGAAGGGACGGGGCCAATTTTCCCCATTTCTTCGTCAATCGTCGCTAGGATACGCCCGGTATCTGTCGCTCCTCATTCCTCGAACTAGGGAAAATTGGCTCCCGTCGCTACCGTCCAGGTATTGTTAACAGGCCCTAGAAACCGTGTGACGTTTTCCTGCCTCATTATTCGTGCCCTCGTCCATTTGCAGTTAGAATC
>JBAVYF010000326.1:0-9207 GCA_049698655.1 Occallatibacter sp.
GGCTGAGCGTGGCGGTGCTGGTGGTGGAGGCGGCGGAGAACTCCGGCACGCGGGTGACAGCCCGCTGCGCCGCCGAGCAGAACCGCGACCTTTTCGCGGTGCCGGGGAATGTGACCAGCAAAGGATCGTGGACGCCCAACACGCTGATCAAGCAGGGAGCCAAGCTGGTGGCCACGTGGGAGGACGTATGGGAGGATCTGCCCTCGCAGGTGCGTTTGGAACTGGAGGCCGAGGCGCCGGCTGCCTCCAAATCCGAGACCACCGCATCTCTGTTGCCTGAGCAGGTTTTGCGGCCCGAAGAGGCTTTGGTGCTGGAGGTTCTGCGCACCGACGAAGCCCTGCAGATCGACGAGATTCTCGAGTTGTTGGAGACGCAACTGACCTCTTCGGAGGTGTTTACGGCGCTCTTCGAGCTGGAGATTACGGGGCGGGTGCGATGCATGCCGGGGAAGAACTACGTGCGGACGATGTAAGCATGACTGAGAGTCTGTGCCGGGAAACGGGTATCCTTCGAACAGGTTACACTGGGGATGTTATTGGTCTTAATAACCGCACTATAAAATAATTCAAATTAAAAGTATTAATAGAATAAATTGGCTTTATAATAATTAGCGCAAACAGTCTAAATCACAGATTTCAATGAGGTACTTCTTCAGATGAAAGCGCAAGGATTGAAGACGTGGGGTAAGTATGGCCTGGCAGTTTTGCTGGGCCTTGGCGCGGCTTCTGCGTTGTATGGCGACTCGGTGGTAGCCACCTATCAGCCAGCTGGCGTACAGACGCCTAACACAGCAAACTTGTGCGCCGGGACCTCGGCCTGCTGGGTCGGCGAACAGACCTTTGCTACGTCGTCTGTGCCGGCCCCGGGCTCATTCCCAACTTTGGTGTCCAGTGGCTCGGTTACAGGGAGCATTTCGGGAACTTACTCCGGAGGGCTGCAAATCTACGGCGCTGATGCATTCGGCGGCGCAGGCGGGTCTGGCTACTATCCTGAACTTTTCGCCGCTGGCGGCAGCTACACTCTCTCCCTTTCAGTTTCAGGCAACATTCCCGGCGTCAATTATTTTGGGCTGTGGTTCTCCGCTCTCGATGCAGGAAACCAACTCCAGTTCTACGACGGCAGTACACTTGTGTATACCTTCGGCCCGGCGCAGTTCATGAGCCTGGTTGGCACCTGCACGGGCAGCAACGCATTTTGCGGCAACCCGAACAACGGGCAAGATTCCGGCGAGCAGTTTGCGTTTCTGAACTTCTTCGATACCACAGGTTACTTCGACAAGATCGTCTTTACCCAGACCGGCGGCGGCGGGTTCGAATCCGACAACCACACGGTTGCTTACCTTGATCCGCCAAACCCGTCCGGCACGGTGATCAATCCGATTCCCGAGCCCAGCTCATTTATTCTGCTGGCAACAGGCTTGTTGGCGCTGATCGGATTTGGCCGCCGATTCGCATAGCCAGAGCAGGGAAAGAAATTTCACCCCGGCAAAAACCCCAGCGTTCATTTCCTTATGTCCTCCGGATGAAGTTTCCTTCGTCCGGAGGATTTTTCAGATAGGAGAGCGGGAGCGAAATTCATCCTCGCTCGTCCTGGTGCGTGTGGCGGGAGCGGCGTTTTCTCTCGAACCTAAGGCAGCCCAGGAGGTCAGCCTGCGCTCAGGTCAGGCTTTGAAGTTGTGCCCTGACACAAGGCGGGTTTATGAAATAAGCTCTAAGGAAGCCACAGAAACGACAGTTATTCTCACCGCTACTCTTTCAGCGTCACGGTAATCCTGCGCGCGTCGCCACCGGTGGAGGTAATCTTAATCTCGCCGGTGGCTTTCTTGCGGATGCTCTTGAACTTTTCTCCCCACTCGACCAGCACAAGAGCGTCTGGAGTCAGCAGCTCGTCAAGCCCCAGAGTTTCCAGTTGCCTCTCTCCTTCCAGGCGATAAACGTCCAGGTGAAAGAGCTTCACCGGATGTCCCTCCCGCGCGCCGTCGTACTCGTGAATCAATGTAAATGTAGGGCTGGTAACCTCATCAGCCTCGGCGGCGTCCAGGGCCTGGGCGATGCCTTTGACCAGCGTGGTTTTGCCGGTGCCCAGGTCGCCGCGCAGGATCAGCAGTTGCGGCGGCACGAGCAGGTTCGCCAGCTTGCGGCCCACTTCGATGGTGTCCGCGCCGCTCTTGGAGGTGAACTCGTGCGTCCGGGCAAATGCGGCAGGGACTGCGCTGGTCATTGAGATTCCTCGTGAAAGGCTGTGGCCTGTAACAACTCGGCCGGCAGCCCCTGTAACCAAAGATACCCGCTTGGACCACGTGAGTGAAAGCGAAAAGCCTGTGCAAGCTGCGCAAGACTGTCGGTGGCCAGTAATGTGTGCTCGTCGTCACGCCGCACGGCCATGTCCGCGGCCAGCCCGTGCAAATAAACCGCCGCCTCGACCGCGCGCGCGGACTCGGATGGATGCTGTGCCAGCAAGCCCGCAATCAGCCCAGTAAGCAGGTCGCCGCTGCCTCCCTTGGCCATACCCGGATTGCCGGTGGTGTTGACGGCCACGCAGCCGTCGGGGTGGGCGATGAGCGTGCGCGCGCCCTTGAGCACCAGCGAGACGCCGGTGCGTTGGGCGAAGCTGCGGGCCACCTCGAGCCGGTTGGCCTGGACTTCGGTTACGGTAATGCCGGCCAGCCGCGCCATCTCGCCGGGATGCGGGGTGAGCACAAGCTGGCGCCCCTTGGCCAACTTCGCCAGCAGCACCGGTTTGGCTGCAAGAATGTTGAGCGCATCGGCATCGATGACCGCTGGAATTTTTGTTGCCGAGAGCAGGCCGGTAGTGAATTTGATCGTCTCGGGGCTTTGGCCCAGGCCGGGACCAATTGCCAGCACTGTCTTGCCAGCCGTGAGCAACGCCAGCGTTTCTGGTGCGAGATTCTCTGCTGAAATACATCCCGAAGGGGTTGCGGCAAGCGGGCAAGTCATCAGTTCCGGCGCAATAGCCGCCACCAGCGGCAGCACCGGGGCGGGAACTGCCGCCGTCACCAGTCCCGCCCCGGCCCTCAACGCGGCAAGAGCCGTCATGGCAGGCGCGCCGGATTTGCCGACCGAGCCGCCGACAACCAACACGTGGCCGAAGTTGCCCTTGTTGGCTGCTGCCGGACGGGGCTCCTGCGCGAGCGAGAGCGCCGATCCAGCCCAGGTCAGATTCAGACCTGAGACAATGGCCTCCTCCGGCGAGCCGATGGGCGCCACCACGATGGGCTGCGACCAGTGCCGAGTGAGTTGCCCGAAGAGGTGCGCCGGTTTGGGCGCGGTAAAGGTGATGACGGCATCGGCGGGGAAGACCGGAGTGGCCACTGTCGCGGCGGTCTCATCGGCCGGCCAGCCGGAGGGCAGATCGACTGCAAGAACCGGGGCGGTGCTGCCCTCGAGCCATTTGAGCGCGGCAGCGGCGAGCCCTTTCAGCGGCGGTTTGAAGCCAGTGCCGACCACGGCGTCGAGAATTAGATCGGCATCGAGCGCGGCTTTGTGCCGGGCCAGGTCTTCAGCCGTCTCGATGATGTGGATGAGGCCGTGCGCCGGCCCGCCTTCCAGACTGCTGAGCTCGCGCCAGGCCGCGGCCGCGTCGCCCGTGAGCCCATTTGGTGAGCCCAGCAGCAGCGTGGTCACCTCCAGGCCGGCTGAGGCCAGCAGACGCGCGGCCATCATGCCGTCGCCGCCGTTGTTGCCGCGTCCGCAGAGAACCGTCACCCGCCGCGCCCGGGGAAACTCGTGGCGCGCGAATGCCGCCACGGCAGCCGAGGCCGCCCGCATCAGATCGAGCGACGGTACTCCGAACCGCTCGGTGGTCAAACGGTCGCAGGCCTGCATCTCGGCTGCGGAAAGAACGCGCATGGCGACAGTGTACGACAGTTATCAGTATTCAGTAATCAGTTCTCAGAATCCGGTAGTGTCCTAATTTGAAATCCACCAAGTGTTTTTGGGGTACAATTTCAGAATTATGTGGAATAAGTTGGCGATTCTCGCTCTGTTCGGAGCATCCCTGCTTGGGGGGGCATGCATGGCCGAAGATCAACAGGGTAAGACCCATTCACAGCAAAATCAACCCGGCCAAACCCCACGGCCAGTGCCACCAACGCATGTGGTTATTGACCCATCTTCTGCCACAGTACATATCAAGACTGAAGCCGATAATACTGAAAAAGACCCCCCAGAGAAACCGGGGAAGCAATTCCTGAGACCCGAATGGATCATCGTATACATCACGGCAATTTACGCGGTCATTTCTGCGTTGATGCTCGTAGCCATCAAGCGACAGGCGAATCACATGGAAACATCCGAGAGAGCGTGGCTTGTGGCTATTCCCGAAAATGCCCAAATACCGCCATCTGTGGATAATCCCTCTGGGGTAGTTTGGAGCCAATGCTCGGTGCGATATGTCAACAAGGGAAAAACCCCCGCTTTTGTGATTGAAGCTGGACACCGTGCCGTGGTTCAAGATATGAAACAACCGCTGCCCGACATCCAGCCCGCGTACGCCGAATGTGCCCCGGTCGGCAACCCGCAGAAGGAAGTTTCTAAATGGGATGGAGATGGATTTCCTGTGCAGCCCGAAGGGCACATTATCAAGAACTGGATAGGAACTTGGTGTGTCAGTGCTAAAAGAATCCGGACTGGCTTCGATTTCTTCTGGGTTTATGGTTATGTGAAGTATCGAGATACGTTCGGCCACCCCCACGAAACGTGGTACTGCTATCGCTGGAACCCAGGAATCGGAACTGACGATGTTCCCACTTTCACTGCTGATGGCCCCAAAGGTTACAACCGGGTGACATAGCCGGGTGCCCCACCTTCGCCGATTTACGTTCTTTGTAAATCGGTTAAGGTGGGATATTTATAGCTAAAGTTCGTTATCTATAACCTGACCCCTGATCTCTGATCCCTGACCCCTGTTTTCACCTCGCCATCTGCACCAGGAGCCAGCCGTTCAAGCCTGCAATGAGGACGGCGACGAACCAGGCGAGCCCTTGCAGCCAGCGGGCGTTTACAAACTCGCCCATCATTTTGCGGTTGCCGGTGAAGAGAACCAGCGGCACCACAGCGAAGCTCAGTTGCAGCGAGAGAATGACCTGGCTCAGGATGAGCAGCTTTTCCGTGCCCTGCTCGCCAGTGATGGCGACAACAATGATGGTGGGGATGATGGCCAGCGAGCGGGTGATGAGCCGGCGCAGCCAGGGGGAAAGCTTGAGGTGGATGAAGCCCTCCATCACCACCTGGCCGGCCAGCGTGCCGGTAATGGACGAGTTCTGCCCCGAGGCCAGCAGGGCAACGGCAAAGAGCGTGCTGGCGCCGGCTACTCCCAGCAGCGGGCTGAGCAGCTTGTAGGCGTCCTGGATGGCGGCGACATCGAAGAGGCCGCGGCGATTGAAGACCGCGGCGGCCACGATCAGAATGGCGGCGTTCACGAACAGGGCGATGGTCAGCGCCAGCGCGGAGTCGATATTGGCCATCCGGATGGCTTCGCGCTTGCCCTTGGGCGTGCGCTCGTACTTGCGGCTCTGCACGATCGAGGAGTGCAGGTAGAGGTTGTGCGGCATCACCGTCGCGCCCAGAATTCCAATGGCGATGTAGAGCATGCCGGGGTTGAAGACGATGGAGGGCGAGGGAATAAAAAGATTGCGGAAGACCGGCCAGTACTCCGGCCTGGAGAAAAACATCTGCACGCCGAACAGCGCCACCATGGTCCCAATCAGCGTGATCACCAGCGCCTCAACGTAGCGGAAACCCCAGCGCTGAATGACGAGAATCAGCAGCACATCCAGGCCGGTGATGAGCACGCCGTAGAAGAGTGGAATGTGGAAGAGCAGGTTCAGGGCGATGGCCGAGCCGATTACCTCGGCCAGATCGCAGGCGGCGATGGCGATCTCCGCGCCGATCCACAGGGCATAGCTCACCCGGGGGCCGTAGCTCTGGTGGCACATCTGCGCGAGGTCGCGCTCCGTGGCCACGCCCAGCTTGAGCGAAAGGCTTTGCAGCAGAATGGCCATCAGGTTCGATGCCATGATGACGAACAGCAGGGTGTAGCCAAAGCGCGATCCGCCGGCGATGTCGGTGGCCCAGTTGCCGGGGTCCATATAGCCGACCGAAATCAGGAATCCGGGGCCGAGAAAACCCAGCAGCCGCCGCCAGAACCACGGCGAGCGGGAGACCCGCACCGTCGCATTCACCTCCGAGAGCGAAGGCACCTGGTGCTCCGGTCCCGGAGCGAGGCCAGGGATTACTGGCAAAGGGGGTTCGACGATTGCGCTCATAGAACTGAGTATGCCACAGCCAGTTAACTATAGTTAATACATTCTCTTAAATTTAATTATCGCCGATCTTCAGGCCGAAGCCAGACTGCCTCCGCAGCCGGGCGACCCAAAATGGAAATACCCGCAGGTAGCTCAATCGAAACGGTTTGGTCGTAATTCTGGCTGACCACGCGCAAGCTCTGGCCGGGGCCGATGCCGTTGCTGTGCAAAAAAAGCAGGAGTTTGGGATCTCGTTCGTGGAGGCTGACCACCGTGTAGCGCCGGCCCTCGGCAGCCTCGGAAAGCGGTGTCTCGCCACGCTGCTTGCGCTGGGCAGGGCTTTCGGGCAGCACCTGGTTGCCGTGCGGACAGGCGCCACCCTCACCCAGCTTCTCTTTGAGTTTGGCTTCAAAGGCGGGGGAGACGGCGTGCTCCAGCCGCTCGGCTTCCTCGTGAATCTCGTGCCACTCCATGCCGAAGATCTCGGTCAACATGCGCTCGATGAGATGGTGGCGCAGGGCGGTGCGATAGGCGGTCTCGCGGCCGGTTGCGGTGAGCCGCACGATGCCGTCCGCGCCTACCTCGACAAAGCCGTCGCGCTTGAGCCGCTTGAGCGCCATGGTCACCGCCGGCGCCGAAACCTCAAGCCAATGGGCCAGCACGGCAGGAATCACCTCGCGCCCCTCGGCCTCGGCTTCGAGGATGGCCTTGAGGTAGTTTTCCTTCGAGACGTAGATAGCGTCTTTCATGGCGGGACTGCAATCAGTCTATACGGTGGAAGAACCGGCGCCGTCGATCCTACTGATCCGGCCCCAAAGAAATGCAACACTCCCTCCCACCCATTCCGCATCTTTTCCTCGAAAAGCCGCGGAATGGATGGGGCACAGCGTTTCAAAACTTCTGAGCCGGATCAATAATCGCTCACCAACCACTGGCGACTCGAAGCCGCACTCTCCGGACGCCTGTTCGCGCTGTGCTCGGATAGAGATAGAATGGTAATCGTAATGAAAACAGAGGCAATTCGCGGGGATTGGGCAGGACAGGTCATCGACGGCAGGTTCACTCTGCTGCAATGGCTGGGCGGCTCTGACGCGAGCGGTGTCTTCCTCACCCAGTTGCAGGGAGATCAACCGCAGAAAGCGGTCATCAGGCTCATTCCGGCTGACGCAATAGACGCCGATGCTCAGATCGCTCAGTGGCAAGCGGCGACCTCACTCTCTCATCCTCACCTCATGCGGCTGTTGTACACCGGAAGATGTCAGATCGGCGGCGACCCTCTGCTTTACGCCGTCACAGAGTATGCCGAAGAAAACCTCTCGGAAATTCTTCCCGAGCGGCCGCTGACGCCCGCCGAGGCCAGAGAGATGCTTGACCCGATCCTCGACGCGCTCGGCTATCTTCATTCGAAGGGCTTTGTGCATGGGCACCTGAAGCCATCGAACATCATGGTCGTCAACGATCTCGTGAAGCTCTCTTCCGACAACATTCAGGTTGCAGGCAAGCTAAGCAAGCTCGTTCCCGCGACCGGAGCGCATGACGCGCCGGAGTGCGCGGGAGGGACGATCTCGCCGGCGGCGGACGTCTGGTCGCTTGGCGCAACGCTGGTGGAAGCCTTGACGCAGCGCCCGCCGGTTTGGGAGAGAGCAACGCAGAATGACCCGGTTGTGCCTGAGTCCATCCCACAACCCTTCGCCGGCATTGCGCGGGAGTCTCTGCGCAGCGACCCCGCGCGCCGATGCACTCTCAGCGATGTCAGGGATCGTCTTCATGCCTCCCCGTCTCTCCAGAGACCAGCCGGCAAATCAGATAGAGCGGCGCCTGCCAGGCTTCGCGGGCCGATGATCGCTGCCGCAACGCTGGTTGCGATTGCAGTCATCGCAGTCTTCCTAGCGCGATCTCACCAGAGCCCGTCATCGCCGCCAGCGAGAGAACAGCAAACTGAACCCGCGATCGCCGCACCCAAAACGCAGTCTCCAGTACCGGAGACTCATGCTTCCAAGGGTGCAACGCTGAAGGGCGAAGTCGCCGAGCGGGTTCTGCCCGACGTGCTGCCAAGCGCAAGCGCGACCATTCACGGCCAGGTTAACGTGAAAATACGGATCACGGTTGATGCAACAGGCGCTGTTTCGAGCGCGGACTTCGATTCGCCGGGACCGAGCAAGTACTTCGCCAAGGCGGCCATGCAAGCAGCCCAGCGCTGGAGATTCAAGCCTGCGCATGTCAAGGGCCAGGCCGTCTCCAGCGTGTGGATGCTCCAATTCCAATTCAAGCAGAGCGGAACCGAGGTTAATGCTGTAGAAGTATCTCCGCGGGTGTGAAAGCGGGACTTTACAGGCTCACAGGTTCACTGTTCCCGCCAAGATTCGAATCATGGGCCTAACAGCCTGTGTCAGAAGTCGAAAATGGGAAGAAACCATCCTTCCGGGGCTAAAGCCCCACTGATTCCTGAGACTTTACGGCACGACTAAAGTCGTGCCCTTTCAAAGCCAGACATCCACCACAGGCTGCTAATGCGAAAGCCCCCGGCCTTTTTCAAAGCCAGGGGCAGAGGGCTTGAATCTGCCTTTCACTTCACCTTTACCTTGGGCTCGACCGACAGCCCCGGCCTCAGCTCGTGGTTTGGATCTTCATTTGCCAGATCGGTGAAGTCGACGCGCACCGGAACCCGCTGGACTACCTTGACATAGTTGCCGGTGGCGTTCTCCGGCGGGAAGAGCGACAGCACTGAACCGGTGGCGCCGCCAATCTGGGTCACCTTGCCGTGATAGGTCCTGCCGGTCGAGTCCACGTCAATCTCGACAGCCTGGCCGGCGGACATGTGGCGCAGTTGGGTTTCCTTGAAGTTGGCGGTTACCCACAGGCCTTCGAGCGAAACCAGCATCATAAGGTTCTGGCCCGGCGCGACGTTCTGGTTGATCTCGACGCTCTTGCGGGTGATGAT
>JBAVYF010000327.1:0-2295 GCA_049698655.1 Occallatibacter sp.
TGACGAGTGGCGGACCGTACGCGTGACCGGCGAGGCGCTGAAGCGGCTGGCCTGCGCCGAAGGACAGCAGCCATGAACTTGCGCCGCGATAACTGCGAGGACGAGCCATCCATTACGTTCTCCGAGCCGAAGGCGGCTGCCCAACCGCAGGTGGTTCGCGTCATCGGCGGCGGACTGGCCGGGCCAGAAGCGGCGTTGACCGCGGCGCGGCTGGGCTGCGATGTAGATCTCTACGAGATGCGGGCGATGGTGGACGGCAAGCCGCGGCTGACTCCGGCTCACCAGACGGTCGAGTTTGGCGAACTGGTCTGCTCGAATTCTCTCAAGAGCGAGTCGCCCAACACGGCTCCATGGCTGCTGAAGCAGGAGATGCGGCGGGCTGGCTCCGTGCTGCTGCGCATCGCCGATGAGACCGCCGTTCCTGCCGGCCACGCGCTGGCCGTGGATCGCGTCGAATTTTCGCGGCGGATCTCCGAGGCTATTGCGGCTGAGCCCAGGATTCGCGTTGTACGCGAGGAAGTGACGCGGCTGGACCTGGACGATGATGACGCGTACGCGCTCACCATTCTGGCCACCGGCCCTTTGACCTCCGATGCCTTGAGCGCGGAGATTGAGCGCATCACCGGCGCCAGCCACCTGGCCTTCTACGACTCCATCTCGCCCATCGTCGAGGCCGAGTCGATCGACATGGAGCGGGTTTATTTTGCCGCGCGCTGGGACAAGGGCACCGCCGATTACATCAACTGCCCGATGGACCGCACGGAGTTCGACCGCTTTCTGGATGCGCTGCTGGCTGCCGAGCCTGCCGAGAGCAAGGAGTGGGAGAAGTTGGAATATTTTGAGGGCTGCCTGCCCATAGAGGTGCTGGCTCGCCGAGGCCGCGACACGCTGCGCTTTGGGCCAATGAAGCCCGTGGGGCTGCGCGACCCGCGCACCGGCCGCACGCCCTGGGCCGTGGTGCAATTGCGCAAGGAAAATCTGCGCGCTGACAACTACAACCTGGTGGGCTTTCAGAACCATTTGAAGTTTGGCGAACAGGCGCGGGTGCTGCGGCTGATTCCGGGGCTGGAAAACGCGCGCTTCCTGCGCTACGGGCAGATTCATCGCAACACATACATCTGCGCGCCGGCCTTGCTGGACGAAACGCTTCGTTTGAAGAACTCGCCACAGATTCTTTTTGCAGGCCAGTTATCGGGCGTGGAGGGTTACACGGAGTCGATTGCGACCGGGCTGCTCGCGGGCATCTACGCGGCTTCGCTGGCGCACAACGAAGAACCCACGCCCGCGCCGCGCGCGTGCGCCCTAGGCTCGCTGGTGCATTACATTACCCACGCCGACCCCAAGAACTTTCAACCGGCCAACATGACCTTCGATTTGCTGGAGCCGCTTGAAGAAGAACTGCGCAAGAAGGTACGCGATAAGAAGGAGCGCCACCGGTTGCAGTGCGAGCGAGCGCTGGCGGCGTTTGATGGGTGGCGAGCGGCAAGCGTTCACGACAAATGTGTGGCATGATGTGGCAATAGGATTTGGCCGGAGATGATTGCTTCCTTTCAACCGCTTTCCAATCCCTATGTGGCCATGGCCCTGCGCATCGCCCTGGGCGGTTGCTTGATTTACATGGCGCGCGACTTCTATGCGAACCCGGCTGCTTCCTTCCGAAGCTCGGCACGGTGGGTTGCGGAGTATCCATGGGTACTGCAACTGGTTCGCGGAATGGCCTGCTTTTGCCTGTGGGGTGGGTGTTTCATCCTCGGAACAGTCATCGCGGTACAGTTTTTTGACTTGCACGGCTATGGTCTGGCAGCAGCGCTGGCAGCTTTGTCCGCAATTGCTGCATGGTTTTTGCTTCCAAAGCAAAGAGACGTGAGCGCGAGGGACTAATCCCCGCCTGGCGCACATGGACACAAAAGCTTGTTTTCGTTGCGACAACTGCCCCTGGATTTTCCTTGCAATTTTCAAAGCGTCTCTCGCTTAGGCGGGGCGGTGAGGCGTCCCCAGGAACCTTTCCGGCGATGCCAGTGTCCAAGTAGAGAGGGGATAGGCCTTCGTCGCTGGGGCGTGGCGTGTACCCTGAAGATGGGAGCGTCTTGATGCGTTGGATTTCCATTGCGGTCTGTTCGGCGGCGCTGGTTGGGAGCGCAGCCGCCGCACAAGCGCAGAGTGCGCCGGCCAAGGCGCCGGCCTCAAAGGGCGTCGCGCATCTGGTGCTTCCGCCCGTGCCCAAGGCGCTGTTGCCGGAGTCGTTTGCCGGATGGGTGGCCGCTAAGCCTGCGAAGAAGCTGACCGACGCGGCCC
>JBAVYF010000328.1:0-8538 GCA_049698655.1 Occallatibacter sp.
TGCATCTGTGAAATCGACAAACTCGAAAACCGCCTGAAGCGGCAGCGCCAGGTTGGGACCGATAAGCTGAAGGCTTTCATCGGCGCTCACAGCAAACGGTTGAACCGGCTAAGCAAAGAGATGGAAGCAGCTTTGGCGCCTCACATGCTATCAAGTGTGCATTCCACTGCCCAGGCGGCTTTGCGGATATTTGCCGGACTGGCCGGGGAACTCCCCAACCTGAACGCCGCCAACTTGCACGCGTATCGCAAGCGCCTCAAGCAGGCGCTCTACCTGGCCGAGAGCTCAGCCACAGCCGATCCCCTGGCCAGGCGATTGGCCGTCGCATTCAGGAAAATTCACCTGGCGGCCGGCGAGTGGCACGATTGGCAGGCGCTCGCCCTGGAGGCTGGCCGCGTCCTTCCCGGCCACGGCATACAGGACGGCCTGGTTCCCGTGCTGCAGGCACTGGAGGAAAAGGCTCTGCATCGGGCACTCGGCCAATGCCGGCGCTCCGCGGCGCGGCTTCTGAAGAGCGTTGGCGAGATTCAGCCTTCGCAGCGCAAAAAGCCTGTCGCTGCTGACCGT
Source organism: Occallatibacter sp. (assembly GCA_049698655.1). Classification (GTDB taxonomy): domain Bacteria; phylum Acidobacteriota; class Terriglobia; order Terriglobales; family Acidobacteriaceae; genus Telmatobacter. Next base: position 568 of record JBAVYF010000328.1, read on the forward strand.
AGCTTCCATCCTCGAGGCGAATACCTCTGGATGGAAATCTGCTGCTAACCTGAGTTTCTATTCTGCTTTACCTGCCAGGAGCCAACAGTCCTCCCATCGCACCGTGCAGCACCAGCGTACTATCGCGTAGACTGTTGCTCAATCAGGCGCTTCATCAAACCTTCACGTGCAAAAACATACGATTTGAAAGAAAATAGAGTGAGACGAGTTTTTTAAGACAACAAGAGGAACTATTGGCACAAGCACAGATTGAAATCTCCCGGTGGACCGCCCCGGAGTTTGAGCGGCTGGTCTTCGACAGCAACCCGAAAGTTGCGGTTTTTGATTGCGACGGAACGCTGTGGGGCGGCGACGCCGGCTTCGGCTTCATGGCCTGGTCGCTGGAGAAGGGCCTGGTTTCGCGCTCCACCAGCGATTGGGTTGATACCCGCTATCGCGCCTACCTGGCCGGCACGGTGAGCGAACTGGATATGTGCGGTGAGATGGTGCAGATTTACGCAGGTCTGCGCGACGAGGAGTTGCGCGACGCCGCCGCCCGTTACGTGCGCAAGTTTGTCCAGCCGCGCGTCTTTGCCGAGATGGCCGCGCTGGTTGCCGCATTGGGCAAAGCCGGTGTCGAGTTGTGGGCCGTCAGCTCCACCAACAAATGGGTGGTCGCCGAGGGCGTGCGCGGCCTTGGATTTTCAGAAGAGCGCATCCTGGCCGCCGAGGTGCGCGTCGCCGACGGCCTCATCACCACCGAGATTTTGGACGTGCCCACTGACGAGGGCAAAGCCGCGGCTCTGGCGCGCGTGGGACTTACCCGCCCCGATGCGGTCTTCGGCAACTCCATCCATGATCTGGCTATGCTCAAGATGGCGCGTAACGCCTTCCCGGTCAACCCGTCTCCGGCGCTGATCGAAGCGGCGGCCAAGAACGGATGGGGCTACTTCCAGCCTGAGGCGGCCGAGAGTGGCGAGGCGGCAGTGACGGGCGAATCGGCCCCTTCTGGAACCTAAGCTCTTTCGCAGGCGCGGCAAATCCGTTTTTCATTCCACCAAACGGGGAATGTAGGCTCCAACTCTGCAACCCTTTTGGTGCGTTTACACTAGAAGCGTGGAAGAAGTTCAACCCAAGACAGATTCTCGTCCTGCCGGTTTCGCGCTCCGCTTCGTGGCGGCGGCGCTGATTGTGCGCGGCGGCGAGATTCTAATCGGTCAACGCCGCCCGAATCAGCCGATGGCGCTCAAGTGGGAGTTTCCCGGCGGCAAGATCGAGGCCGGAGAAAGCCCGGAGCAGGCGCTGGCCCGCGAGCTACACGAAGAGTTGGGCATCCAGGCCACTATCGGCCCGCCCGTCACGCGCATCCGCCACAACTACCGCCATGGCGGCGCCGTCGACTTGCAGTTCTTTGCCGTGCGCGAGTTTGCCGGCGAAATCGTCAACCACATCTACCATCAGTTTCGCTGGGTCCGGCTCGAAGAGCTCTCCGGCTACGAGTTCCTGGCCGCCGACCGCGGACTGATCCGCGACCTGGCCGCGGGCAAGCTGCTGTAGACCCCTGCAGTGGGGCAGACGGGACTTGCCGTCCAGGCAGCCGCCTTCGGCGATGCAGATTGGCAGAATGCTCTCCTTCCCAAGTCGGAGAATCCAGAGATGGAGAACCCACTTACAAGCGACTTGTGCTACTCTTGACTGCGGTTAATGCAGGCCGCACTCCGTTGTTCTGTCTTCTGTTGTCGCGCCGTCTGTACGCATCTGGATCTCTTTTTGTAAAAGGAGTTCCTTTGTTTGATAGGGATAACCAGTTTTTCGGATTCTGCACCGCTCTCTGCAACAAGAGCACGCTGGAAGATTATACCTTTGAGGGATTTTTAGACGCACTTCGCCCGGTGTACCCAACGATAAACCCATCTGACATATCAGATCAGTCATCAATAGACCGGTTAATAGCCCAGTTCAATCAGTCTCGCGATACGCGCCTGCAGAGAATCTCCGATTATGCTCAATTTTCCGGCCACTTTTGCTCCACCTGCGAAATCCAGGAGGTGTTCGACTGGATGCACAGTAAAGGAATTTCGGATTCTGATTGTGAAAGGGTATTTCGAAGGTGGCGAGAGAAGACAACTCCACGTTCTGAGTCTGTTCCTGCCCTGGGATTCAGCATCGATGATATGACGCTAACCTCTCCACTTGCTGAGCCCTTGATTAATAATTTAATTTGGGACATTAAAGTTCCTACCACTAATCCCTGTGTGGATTATTTATCCGGTATCGAAGAGTTTGATAAGGCCGTTCGATGGGTTAGAAGGAGGACTCGAATATCGAAGGCAACGGCAGCTTGGCATAAATGTATGAGTAGTCTTCCTCAGATGAGTCTTGCATTCCTGATCCAGATGTTCTGGCTCTTTTTGCCCTGGGTAATCCTCGCAGCGATTGTTGCGATGTGGCATTCCGTTAGCGCCATACACGGGATAATCTTCCTGCAATTCGCGGGCATGGCGATTGGTATCACCACCGGAGTCGATTTACTCATCTGGGGATTTGTTAAAGCGTCAACAGTAGGTGGATCTGCGATTGACCCCACCCATGAATGGAGAATTAGATTGCCGAACGGGAAACCTGGAGCAAGGGTGAAGCCGGGGACCATGAAAGACCTTTATGAACATACCCATGGCCATGGAAGCTGGGAGCGCCGCAATACTCGTATTAAGAATACCGGCACCGTCCTGGCATGTCTCACTATTCTTGCCTGCCCCCTGCTCGAGATCCCCTTTCTTCAGAATGCCGGCGTTCAGGGTATTGGTTCGATCATCGGCTATTTTCTGGTATATCCGTTATTGCCGTTAGCGGTGTTAGGAGGGCTCATTTTCGGGTTATATAAACTCAGCCCGCCACTTAAAATCCAGTGATAATTCCTATATGGAAACGCGGCCGAAGATGGGTAACAAAGTTAGCCTGAGAACCTGAATGCTGCAAATTACGCTTGTCAGACCAGGCCTCCTGCCGTATTCCAACTCCCTCAGTGTCCCGGAATCATGCCCCACAGCATCACCAGCGTCATGCCGATGACGATGAGGCTGGTGGACCAGGCGATGATATTCCAGAGGCGGGAGTTCTTGTGCTCGCCCATCAGGTCCTGGCGATTGATGAGCATCAGCATCAGGATGATGACCACTGGCAGCAGGACGCCGTTGAGGACTTGCGAGAGGATGGCGAAGTTGATCAGTTGCGCATCGGGCAGGAGCAGCACGGTCAGCGCGCCGCCGGCGATGAGCAGCGTGTAGAGCCAGTAGAAGAAGGGCGCCTCACGGAAGCTCTTGTCCACTCCGGATTCAACGCCCAGGCCTTCGCAGACCGTGTAGGCCGTGGAGATAGGCAGGATCGAAGCCGAGAAGATCGAGGCGTTGAAGAGGCCAAAGGCGAAGAGCAGGAAGGCGTAGTCGCCGGCCAATGGGCGCATGGCTTCGGCGGCGTCACTGGCTACCTGGATGGCCCCCATGCCATGAACGAAGAGAGTGGCGGCGCAGGCCACCACAATGAACCATGCCACTACGTCCTGGAAGAGGCTGCCAATGGTTACGTCCAGCCGCATGGCGAAAAAGTTTTTCGCGCGCACTCCCTTTTCCACAATCGATGACTGCAGGTAGAACTGCATCCAGGGTGCGATGGTGGTGCCGATGACGCCGATGGCCATGTAGAGGTAGGCCTTGTCACTCCAGGCCGAACGGGCGGGCAACTGGACGGTGGCCAGAATGGCATCGTGCCAACTGGGCTGCGAGAGTACCCCGGCGAAGATATACGAGATATAGACCAAAGAGGCTATGATGAAAATTTTTTCCGTGCTTTTGTAGCTGCCTTTGACGACCATGTACCAGACCAGCGCCGCGCACAAGGGCACAGAGATGAACTTGGAGACGTGAAAGAGGTGCATGGAGCCGGCGATGCCGATGAACTCGGTGACTACGTTGGTGTAGTTGACCACCACCAGCATCACCATCAGCAAAAAGGTGAATCGCAGCCCGAACTCTTCGCGAATCAGGTCGCTGAGTCCCTTGCCGGTGACCACGCCCATGCGGGCGTTCATCTCCTGAACCACGGTGAGCGCGATCGAAATCGGGATCATCAACCACAGCAGGGTGTAGCCGAATTGCGCGCCGGCCTGGGAGTAGGTGAGGATGCCGCCGGAGTCGTTATCGACGTTGGCGGTAATGAATCCGGGGCCGAGGACGGCCAAAAACAGCAGTATCCGGATTCGCCAACGTTTGAGCATGCCCGCGGTTCCTATTGTGGATTCATTGAGGGTTTCTTTCCTCCTAGACCATAACAGGCAAGGCCGGGGGGCGCGAAACCTGGCGGCGTGACCCCGCGAAAAAGGCGCAATGAGGGATTGACAAGCTTTTGTTACCATAGTACATTAGTATCAATGTAACTGGAGGATCCCATGACTCCGGAACCGCAACATCGCGAACCCGTCGTAGTCGAGCGCGTCCAGACCGGCGTCCGGATGGAAAAGCGCTTGTTGAAGGTGCTCAAGGCCGTCGCAGAACTCAAGGAGATGACCCTGGGCGACCTGCTGGAAGGAATCGTGCTCCACGCCTTTGAAGGCAAGCAGGTTCCCTTCTCTCCGCAAACGCTGAAAGAAATCGAACAGTTCAAGTCGATCTATGGAATGACGCTGAAGGCCGCTGACAGCCACAACCTGAAGGAGCGTAAGAGATGAAGAGCATCGTGACCCTGATCGCCGCCGCGGGATTGGCTGCGCCTGGACTTGCGCAAACGATTCCCGCGCCGCCGGAATCTTGTGCGCACGTCAGCACCAAATTCGAGTTCATCGTCCACGCTCCCTATGCCGTAACGGCTCCGCTCTTCGGTCCCAACGGCGAACGCGCATGGGCGGGCGAAGACTGGGATCCAATATTCATCCATCCGCAACCGCCGAACGACGTCGAGGGCGCAGTCTTCACGGTGAGCAATGGACGGTCTACGTTGGTTTGGGTCAACACACTTTTCGATCTGGATGCGCGACACTTTCAATACGTATACTTCTTGCCAGAGTTGATGGTCTCCACCATCGATGTGCGCTTCAAGCCCATTGATGCCGGTACGACACAAGTGAACGTGGTTTACACCCGCACGGCACTCACGCCGCAGGGCAATGAGCAGGTGGCCAGGATGAGCGAGGGCGACGGGAAAAAAGACAAAGAGTGGCAGCAGGCCATCAACAGCTATTTGGCCAGCCGCAAGCACTGATCGCCGGAGATGGCGGCGGATTGTGACATAGACGGCAAGTCAGCCCGTCAGGCGCTGGTCAGAACCATCTCGGACTGCTCGGTAGGGACAGTATCCGCGGTGAGGCTGAGCAGGGAAGCCACCACGTCGGCGGCACCATAGGATGAGCGTCCCGGCGCGAGGAACTGCGTGACGGTATTCAGATCGTCGCCGATGGTAACCAGGGGCGGCTCTTCCACAAGATCGCCCTTGCGAATCTGCTGGTAGCCTATGTTCGCCATCAGCGCGTTGCACAGGCACTTGCGTCCCACCGTCTCCTCGATCTTTCCGCCCTTGGCCACGTAGTTGGCCACCGGCTCGGCGGCGCAACGGTAGCCGATGTTGCCGTCCGGCGCGGTGTAGGGTTCGCGCAGGTAACCCAGGTCGCAGATTCTTGTCCGCGCTGCAGCTACCTCCGGATCGGAGTACGAGCCTTGCAACAGGGCCACTTTGAAGGGGAATCCGGTGGGCGAGGCCAGCGGATCGGTGAAGACCTCGCCGGTGCCTGTGACCGCCTGACCCACGAGTGAACTTTTCAAATCGAGGCGCATGCCGGACTCTCGCGAGAATGCAAACGCGGTGCCCACCTGGACGCCTGCGGCGCCCTGATCGAGCGCCTCGCGCACTTTTTTCGCGTTGCCATATCCGCCCGCCAGCCAGAAGGGAACGCCCAGCGCGCGCAAGGCGGCGATGTCTACCTGGTCGCGCTCGCCGTAGATAGGCTCACCGGCGGCATTGAGCTGCAGCTTGCCGCGCGGCGGCGCATTGTGTCCTCCCGCCGTGGGGCTTTCGATGACCAACCCGTCGACGCGCCCGCTGGCCCGGCGCAGCATGGTGGTGGCCAGGGTGTTCGAGCTGACAATGGCCAAAAAACGCGGGCGTGTGAGCATCGGAATCGTGCCTTCGACGTAGTCGAAAGGATCGAAGCGCATGGCCGTGTCCTGATCCTGGGCCGCGCCGGTGACCGCCAGCCGGTACTCGGCTGGACTTTGCGCCGCAAAAGCGTCGAGGACGCCGGGGATATGCAATGGAATGCCCGCGCCCATCAGCACGTAGCCCACGCCGGCCAGCATCGCGCCGTAGATCGAGGAGAGGTGCGGCATCTGCACCTTCTCAAGAAAGTTGATGCCTACGGGATTCTTGTGCCCCTCCCGCGCCAGATAAACCTCGACAAAGTTGCTCACGATGCACAGCTCGACCACCTTGCGCAGATCGCGGCGCTGGTGCATGGGCATGAGCGGATAGGGCTTTCCCGCAGGCTTGCCGCCGGAAATGTAGTACTCCTCCCAGATGCGGTTGGCCATCTCGGGAAAGGGGAAGGCATCCAGCCCGCGGCGCATATTTCCACCGGGATCGCCATCGGCGAGGCGGCGGACAAAGAGCGAGTCGAGCGCGGTACCCGAAACCACGCCGAGCTGACCGAGTTTGGAGACGGCATTGGCCAGGCGCCAGTTCGAGACGCCCACGCCCATTCCGCCCTGAATAATCTTGGGAAACTGCATCATCTCTGGATTGTTTCACAGATCGGGATTATTCCCTATCTTTTCTTCCAGGCTGATTACACGAAAGTATCGGAAGTGAGCAATTCTGCTCAGAAAATGCCGGATAGGGCTGATTCTAGAGCTTGTCGCGCAAAAAGCTGATGACGTGGTCGGCCTGGACGACGCCCACCATGCGGCCCTGGGGGTCGACCACGGCCAGGGCATGGAGGTTGTACTTGTCGAAGAGTTCGGCCAGCTCATTCTGATGCAGGGCAATGGGACAGGAGAGCACGCGGGCTTCGGCGAGCACGGAAAGGTGCGTCTCCGGCTGGGCCATCACCAGCCGTGCCAACGGGATGGCGCCGCGCAGCACGAGCTTTTCGTCGAGCAGATAGATTTCGGTCACGCTCTCCGGGTCGCCGTCAAAAGCGCGCAACGCCTCGACGGCCTGGGCCACGGTCGCATCCCTGCGCAGAGAAACGAAGTCGGTGGTCATGCAGCCGGCGGCGGAGTTCTCATCGAACTCGAGCAGATCCTCAACCTCCTGCCGTTCCTCCGGCTCCATCTCTTCGAGGATGGCGTCAGACTGATCCTCGGGCAACTCGGCCAGCAGGTCGGCGGCGGCGCCGGGGTCCATCTCCTCGACGATGTCCGCGATTCTCTCTTCGTCGAGCTTTTCCAGCAGCGCCTTTTGCAGCTTGGGCTCAACCTCTTCGAGGGTCTCAGCGGCCACATCTTCGTCGAGCGAGGTGAAGATGACCTCGCGCTCGGCGGGGGCCAGGTCTTCGAGAATATCGGCCAGGTCGGAGGGGTGCATCTCGGCCAGCCGTTCGTACTCGATGCGCAGCTTGACGCGGCGGGCCGGATCGACCTCGATGACATCGACAAACTCCCAGGGGATGCCGCGGGCGGCGAACTTGCGCGAGAGAGTCTCCAGCGCGGCGCGCGGCAGCATCCCTTTGAAAACGCGGCGGAAGGCTCCGCGCAAGCCCACCTCGACCTCGGCGACGCGTAGCAGGTGCGCCGCGCCCTGGCCCATCCACTCCAGATCGACGTCGTTGACGCGGACCACCTTGCGTCCGTGAATATCAATGATCTGGCGGTCGATCAGATCCTGCCGCAGATAGAGGTAGTTGCCCTGATCCTCGAGAGGAACCATCGCGCCGGAGGAGCGCAACTCGAGCGTGCCGGCGGGCGTCTCCATCACATCCTGCGAGGGCACGATGCACAGCCCGGCGCG
>JBAVYF010000329.1:0-9074 GCA_049698655.1 Occallatibacter sp.
GGCGTGGGCTTGGCATCGTTGGGGCCGATGGGGGTGGTGGGGTTGAGAATGATGACCCGCTGGCCATCCTGAGCGGCTGCGATGGCCTGCTGCTCGGCCATAAACTTGGAGCGCTTATAGTGGCCAACCATGTCGGCAAGCGAGACCGGCGTGTCCTCGTTGATGACGATGCCGTCGCGGCGGAAGTGCATGGTGGCCACGCTGGAGGTATAGACCACGCGCTTGACGCCAGCCTCGCGAGCCAGCTTTAACAGGTCGCGCGTCCCGTCCACGTTGGCGCGGTACATGGCTGTGGGATCGGGAATCCAGAGGCGGTAATCGGCTGCCACGTGGACCACGGCATCGCAGCCATGGAGCGCCGGTGCGTAGGTCTCCGGCCGGGCGAGGTCGCCCACGTGAGTGTCGCCGGGGATGCCTTCGAGGTTGGCCAGATTGCTGGTTTTGCGGACGAGAAGGCGCAGCTTTGCGCCGTCAGCGGCAAGCGCGCGGGCCACGTGATGGCCTATAAATCCAGTCGCGCCTGTGAGGAAAACTTTCATGGTCGGTCTAGTCTCGGTCTGCGAGCCATCGGGCTCTTGGGATAGTGTACTCGCCAGGCCGGGAGGGGCGATCACAGCGGATGATTGCCCGGCACATGGGCAATCGCCTCCGCGAGCGGCATTTGCAGATAATGCAGATTTGCATTACAATGGAGAGAGAATGTGAGGGGTTGCCATGGCCACATTGACGGTTACGGCGCGGGGACAGGTCACCTTCCGGAAGGATGTCCTGAATCATCTTGGAGTGAAACCTGGGGAGAAGATCGCCCTGGAACTGATGCCCGGCGGACGAGCTGCACTGAGGGCCGTCGAGCAGAAGGCGCCGGTGAGACTGCTGCACGGATTTTTGAAAGGCAAGACCAATGGCGCCGTGCTGAGCGCGGAAGAAATCGAAGACGCCATCGCCAAGGCAGGCGCGGCAGCCGGTGCGGGCAAATGAAGATCATCGTCGATACCAATGTCCTGTTGCGCGCGGTGGTTGGCGATGATGCCCGGCAAAGCCGCGCCGCCGTCCGGGCGATGGAGCAGGCGGAAACCGTAGTGATCGGCCAGCATGCTTTGTGCGAACTGGCTTGGGTTCTCGACCGCAGCTATGGGGTGTCGCGGGCAGACATCGCCGCCACAATTCGCCAATTTCGGGAGACGAAGAACGTCTTGCTGGACGGACCAGCAGTCGACGCCGGTTTGGCTGTTCTGGAAGCCGGTGGAGATTTTGCCGACGGCGCCATCGCGCACGAAGGCAAATGGCTGGGCGGGGAAACCTTCGTCTCCTTCGACAAGAAAGCTGTCTCTCTCGTCAGCGGCCGGGGTCAGAAGGCAAGATTACTGGCCTGATCGAAGCTGCCCGCCTCATGCGGCCAGCGCCCATGCCACCCGCAGAATGAGCCGCTCACCGTGTCCGCCCGGACTGTCTACTGTTCACTGACTTACTATTCCAACGCTTCCGGCGCGAGCGCGATGTTCGTCTCGCCCGCGGCCTTGCGCTCATTGTACTTCTTCACCCAGTCTTCCCAGTGCTTTCCGGCTGCGCGGTCCTTGCCGCTGAACTCGAGGCGGGCGATCTCTGCGAAACTCACCTTGCGCTTTTCCGGTGCCGAGGGCGTGAAGTACCGCACCCAGGATTCGGCCAGCGTGGGTCCATTTTTGCAGTCGAAGATGAAAGCCTCTATGCGCTCACCGGATTTGAGAGTCAGAGTTACATCGCCGCGATAGTCGAGCGCCTTTTCCAGAGCGTCGCGCAGATCGGCGTCCGTTGCCAGCGTGGGAACCCAGCCTTCAAGATCTTCGTGGTCCGTGCCGGGAGCAAGCTCCAGCGCCTCGACCTGCGCAAGCGTGTATTTCTGCACTTCAGCGGTCATACTGTGGTCTCCTCCGGAGCGCGCTCGGGTTGCTCGATCTGAACCAGGCTAGCTGGCGACGAGGCCTGCTTCGAATCAAAGTCACTGAGCAACTTCAGCGCGTGCGGATCGCGATAGTTGCTGAAGGTGCCGCGCACCATGGCCAGGAAGCCCTTCACTGAGCCGAAGCCGTCGATCACCGCTGTTGATTCATAGCCGCAACTGACCATGCAGTTAGCGCATTTCGGGTTGCCGCTGGCTACGCCGTAGTTTTCCCAATTGGTAGTTTCCAGCAGTTCGGCATAACTCTCGGCATAGCCTTCCTGGAGCAGATAACATGGCTTCTGCCAGCCGAAGATGTTATAGGCAGGCATTCCCCACGGCGTACATTCGTAGTTGCGGTCGCCCATCAGGAATTCAAGAAACAGGGGCGACATGTTGAACTTCCAGGTGGGCTTGCGATTGGAGAGGATGGCTCGGAAGAGGCGGCGCACTCGGGCGCGTCCCATGAATCGATTCTGGTCCGGCGCTTTGTCGTAACTGTAACCGGGGGAAAGCACAACGCCCTCGACGCCCATTCCCATCACCTCATCGAAGAAGGCGCGGACGCTGTTGGGGTCTGTGCCGTCAAAGAAAGTGGCGTTGGTGGTGACGCGGAAGCCGCGCCGGACTGCCTCCTGAATGCCCTCGACGGCAATGTCGTAGCCGCCCTCGCGGCAAACGGAAAAATCATGATGCTCGCGCTGGCCGTCCAGATGGACCGAGAAGGTGAGGTACTTGGACGGCGTAAACTCCGGCAGCCGCCGCTTGAGTTCGAGGGCATTGGTGCAAAGATAGATGTACTTCTTGCGCGCGATCAGGCCGTTGACGATCTCGACGATCTGCGGATGCAGCAGCGGCTCGCCGCCGGGGATGGAGACCATCGGCGCGCCACACTCATCCACCGCGTCAAAGCACTCTTGCGGCGTAAGCTGCTTTTTGAGAATGTGGGGCGGATACTGCACCTTGCCACATCCGGCGCAGGCCAAGCTGCAGCGGAAGAGCGGCTCCAGCATCAGCACCAGGGGATAGCGCTTGTTGCCGGTGAGCTTCTTCTTCAGTACATAAGTGGACACCGTCCACATCTGAGAGATGGGAATAGCCATCTTGAAATGAACCTCCAGCGCCTCCTAAGAGACGCGTTCCATTGTCCGCTGGTAGCTGGTCAAAGCCATCAGCGGGAAGTAATGGCGATACATGTTGTAGGCCAGATAAAAAACTCTGGGGAAGCCTGTTCCCGTGATGATGCTCTGCCGGACCGCACCCTCACCCATCGATTCGTCCCAACTGCCGTCGGCCTGTTGCCGCGCGAGCAGCCAGCGAACGCCCTTGGCAAGGGAATCGGAGCGGTCGTCACCGGCGGCCAGCAAGCCCAGCAGCGCCCAGGCGGTCTGCGACGGAGTGCTCGGCCCGACGCCGCGCGTATTGGGGTCGTCGTAGCTGCCGCAGGTCTCGCCCCATCCGCCGTCAGCGTTCTGCACCATGCGAATCCACTCGGCGGCCTGCTGCACTTGCGGCTCAAGATGATCGACGCCGATGGCGTCCAGTCCGCGCAGGACCAGAAAAGTCCCATAGATGTAGTTCACGCCCCAGCGGCCAAACCAGCTTCCATCTGGCTCCTGCTCGTTGAAGATGAACTTGATGGCCTTCTCCACGCGCTTGTCCCCACGCGCGTAGCCATAGCCAGCCAGCATCTCCAGCATGCGTCCGGTAATGTCTACCGTGGGCGGATCGAGCATGGCGTTGTGATCCGCAAAGGGGATGTACTGGAAGATCATCTTGGTGTTGTCTTTGTCGAAGCTGCCCCAACCGCCGTTTTTGCACTGCATGGCAAACTCCCACTGGATGGCGCGCTCGGCCACCTGATGCTGATAGCGCTCGCGCGGGTTGTCCACCTTGTTCAGCGCCATCAGCACCTGGGCAGTGTCGTCCGTGTCGGGATAAAACTCGTTGTTGAACTCGAAGTACCAGCCGCCGGGCTCGGTGTTGCGCACCGTCACAGCCCAATCTCCCTTGTGACGGACCTCTTTGGAAAGCAGCCAGTCTGCCGCCTTGATCATGCGCGGGTCAGTGCGCTCGACGCCTGCCTCGCCCAGGGCGAAGACTGCTTGCGCCGTGTCCCACACCGGCGAAACGCAGGGCTGCATGCGGAAGGTGGGCTCAGGCATCGCTTCATTGGCCGGCTCCTCGATGCCCAGTTTCTCGAACTCATCTCGCGCCCGGATCACCTGCGGGTCGTCCTCCGAGTAGCCCAGGCAGCGCAAGGCGATAATGGCGTTCAGCATGGCCGGATAGATGGCGCCCAACCCGTCGGTCATCTCCAGCCGCTCCAGCATCCACTTTTTCGCCTGCTTGAGTGCAAGCGTGCGCAGGGGGCGGATGTGCACGGCTTCAGCCAGATGCGCAATCCTGTCCAGAATGATGAAAAAATTGCGCCAGGAGAGGATGGACTTGCGGTCCCTGCGCAGGCGAAGAATCGAGTTGGCGCGCCCGCCGACGTACAACTCGTCGATTCCCTGCTCTGACGGTATTCTCTTGAACGGTTTTTTGGCGTACATGATGGCCAGCGGAACAAGAATCGACCGCGACCAAGAAGAAATCTCGTAGATGTTGAAGTAGAACCAGCGGGGAAACAGGACAATCTCAGGCGGAATCGCCGGCACTGCGTCGTAGTCGTACTCGCCCAGCGCGCAGAGATACATCTTGGTGAAGGTGTTGCACGCGATCACGCCGCCATGTGCGAGAACCCATTCGCGGCACCTGGCCAGCAGCGGATCGTCCGCGCCCACACCCATCAGCTTGGCCGAGGAGTAGCACTTGACCGAAAGCGAGATATTTCCCGGTCCGCCGGGATAGATGCTCCAACTGCCGTCGCCGTTCTGGTAGCGCATCATCTCCGTCAGCGCGCGCCTCAGCCGGCCCGGATCGCCACTCTCCAGCAAGGTGTGCAGGAAGATGTAGTCGGCCTCGAGCATGGCATCGGCCTCCAGCTCCCCGCACCAATACCCATCGGGATGCTGCTGGGAAAACAGGAAGTCGCGGGAGCGGACGATGGCCGACTGCACATCTGCCAGGTCCGCATCCAGCCTCCCAAACCGGGGCGCCGCGGATTGCCTCTTCTCTTGTTGAATGCTCATGCGATTGCAATGCCTCAGGATTGATTCCCGGTTCCCGATTTCCTGTTCACTTTACCGGCACAGGCTTTGCCCCGCCTGCGCTTCCGATGGCTTGCACAATCTCCGGCGGCAAGCCGAAGCGCACGTTTTCCGGCATGACTTCGACCTCTTCGACGCTATCAAAGCCGTTTTGTCGCAGATAATTGACTACGTCCGCAACCAGCACCTCGGGAGCCGAAGCGCCGGCCGTCACCGCAACCGTGCTCACGCCCTGAAGCCAGGCCGGGTCAATTGCCAGAGAGTTGTCGATCAGGTAGCCGATAGTCCCCAGGTTGCGTGAGACCTCGACCAGCCGATTCGAGTTGGAGCTGTTGGTTGAGCCCACCACCAGCACGAGTTCAGCATTGTGCGCCACATTGCGGACCGCAACCTGCCTGTTTTCAGTGGCGTAGCAGATGTCCTGCGAGTGGGGTCCCACTATCCCTGGAAACTTCAACTTGAGAGCGTGGATGATGTCGCGCGCCTCGTCCAGCGAGAGCGTGGTCTGGGTCAGGTAGGCCACGCGGTCAGGATCAGGCACCTGGAGCGCGTCGACCTCGGCGACGTTCGAAACCACCTGGGTCCCCTCGGTCGCTTCGCCCAGTGTGCCTTCTATCTCGTCGTGATCGCGGTGACCGATCAGCACCAGCGAGTAGCCCTGTTTGGCAAACTTGACAGCCTCAATGTGAACCTTGGTGACCAGCGGACAGGTGGCGTCGATGACTCTGAGGTGGCGTCCCTTGCTGATCTCCCGCACCGCGGGCGAGACGCCATGGGCCGAGTAGATCACTCGCTGGCCGTCAGGCACGTCGTCGATTTCATGAACAAAAATCGCGCCTTTTTCAGCCAACTCATTCACAACATAGCGGTTATGGACGATTTCCCGGCGAACATAGATTGGAGCGCCAAAGGTTTCAAGCGCGATTTTGACGACGTCGATGGCGCGCACCACCCCGGCGCAAAAGCCCCTCGGCTTGAGTAGCAACACCCTCTTTTTACGGGGTGAAGTCTCAGACCGGCTATCGTTCGAGATGGTTTCGGGCAGAGTTGTGGTCACACTGTCAGTATACCAATTGACGCATCGAAGAGGCAGTAAGGACGTCGGCATGGACCGTGGTTCAAAGGCAAGCCTGGGCATGCAGTGCTTCCGGCAATTTCCTTATCTTGGGTTTCGCAACTGCGATCACAGAGTTGCTCTTGCCATCTTCTTGATAAGTCTTAGGGTCGCCTTGCAGTCGGACAGGGCCCGATGCGAACTGCCGGGAAGAGGTAAATACGGCCCGGAGCCTGAAAACGTGCGAAAGGCGTGCATCGCGCACTCCCACCTAGCGTCGAAGCCCTCCAACTTGTGTAGCTTGAACGTGCGCGCGATCACCTCCCGGTCGAATTTGGCATTGAACGTGACGATCGTCCTACTGTGCAGCGCGTCGGTTATTCCTTCGGCCTGTTGGGCAAAAGTTGGGGACAATCTTACCTCCTGGTTCGTGATGCCATGTATTCTGATGACCTTAATCGGAATCTTATAGCGCGGCTTAAACAGACCGTGATAAATAAGTTTGCCTTTCATGTTGATAGCGGCTAACTCTATCACTTCCACATTTGATTTTTCCAGTAATCCGGTTGTTTCCGTGTCTAAAATAATTGCGTCGGAACTGAGCAAATTGTTCGCCCACACAATTGCATCCAAGCGACTGCCGATCCGTGTTCGCGGATTGTCCAGCCAATCCATATGAATCTTCGTCGGAGAGATGTAACGCTTGAGATAGCTGACGTCGAGTGTATATTTGACATCGGATCGGGTTTCCCAAATCGCAAAGGCGCGGTCACTATGTGCCGCCGCCTGCCTAAGAGTCCAGTCGTTCACCTTGGCAAGATGCGCCAGCGCCTCTTCCGTTCGGCCTGCCGAATTTGCATAGCCCATATGCTTTGCCAAGTGGCATTTTGAACAAACGGGCCGTAGAGCAACAAGACATTGCACCTTCTTCGCGTCGTCATAGCGCCATTCTTCGTGAAGGTGCAGCGTTTCCTGTTCAATACCGCAATATGCGCATTTGAGTTTGCAACGGAAGGGCCTATCGGGAAAGGAGACATTGAGAGGGTATGGCGGATATTGTGTAGCGCCGAAGTACCAGCGTAGCCCATCCCAGGTGTCCGTCGCTACGACCGAACGTACATTTCGCCCCCAGGCCAAAGGCGGTGTCAGTCCTATTGTGAGAAGCGGCTTGCTGTTCATTAGGCAACCTCCGCCGGGTGCCGGATTTCCAGGCCTCGACTTTGGGAGCTGGGACTCTTTCTCATCTGTTTGGCATTTTATCCGAACAGCTTATTATGCAGAGTGCTCCAGCTCCTTCCTTTGAAACACTGACTCTTAGGCCGATTGGCTGAGGGTAGGCGAAATCCGGCTAAACGAGCCGCAGAGGCGTCTTCTCCTGCCGCGGGCAGGCGGGAGGGGCGTCATACAAGCTGCCGAAGGCTGACAGGGTGTCTCTGTAGCAATAGCCGCGCCCCACATGGCACGAATCGAAATCAGGGCAGGAGCTGCAAACTGTTCCGTCAAACTTGCTCCTCTCCGGGTGGATAAACTTGTCGACCGCCTCGCCGTTCCAGATTTCCAGCACGCTCTGCCGGAGGAGGTTGCCCACCACATTCTCGGGAAGATGGGGAAGCTGCTCGCAAAGGGAGACATCGCCGTTGGGAAGCACCAGCAGAGCGGCTCTGCCGCCGGTGCAGATGGCGCGCTGCCCCCAGGCCGCCTTGCGTTGCTCGTTTGTCTTTGGCTCGCCGGTTTCATCTTGAAACGCGATCTCGATGCCGCCGTGCTTTGCCACCAGCCGGGGCAGAGACTCGCTCAGCCGGAGCTTCTGTTCCCTGGTCAGGAACAGATCGTCGGAGTGGCGATAGATGCTGCGTCCGTATTGAACAAACTGGAACCGGCGCGCGACGAGCGACGAGAAGAGCTCGACAATCTGCTCGGCCTGGTCACAGTTGTAAGGCGTCATGACGCACTTGATGCGCGGATTGAGGCCGGCAGCGATGAGGTTGACCGTGGTGGATTTGGCGCGCTCAAGATAGTTGTTGACGCCGGTCAGCCAGGAGGCGAGCTGGTTGTCCGCGCTGTCGACGCTCACCTGCACTCCGCGCTCCACGGCGCCCGGCTCGTCGCGGCCAATGCCCAACTCCGCCAGCCGCCGCGCCCACAGCGGCGAGATGTGGCTCTTGGTGGAGACGGAAAAAGTGAAATCGCGCTCGACCATTGCACGCAAAAGATCGAAGACATCGGGCCTCATGAAGGGATCGGCCCCGGCCAAATCGACAATGCGAATCGACAGATTGGAAAACTGATCGAAGATCCCGATCCACTCGGCAGTGGTCAGTTCCTGGCAGGAATTCCTTTCCGCGTAGCAGTAGCGGCAATCGGCGACGCAGCGATTGGTGAGAGCCACCAGCACAGAGACCGGAACGCTGGTTCGCTCCGCCGGCCAGCGATACTTGTTGAAGTCCGGCAGCGGGATCTTGGTCTTATCTTTGAACGAAGCGCTGGGCGCGCCGGTCAGGCCGATAATCTGGTCGGGCGCCATCAGATTGCGGACGATCTCGTCGAGGTCGCGCAGGCTTTCGGCTTTACGGACGGGCTTGATGAGGTAGAGCCAGATGGCTTGAATCTCCGCGTAGGACCGCTCCCCGGAAAAGAACGGAAGAATCAACGCCTGCACCGGGGATAAGACGCGGTACTTGAGGTCGACATAAGTACATTTATAGAGGAGCAGATTATCGCGGTCGTCGCGCAGCAGCCAGGGGGCCAACAGACGCGGAAAAGCACTACCCGGAAACGGCGACGCGCTTCGAGCCTTTGCACGGTTCATGATCTGCTCAATTTTTCCTGCCCGGCTCGCGCGGAGCGGGGCATCCGGCAGGCCGCCCGGCTATCTTACGCCTTGCCTGTCTTGCAGGCGCCCTGGCAACCCCCGGAGCAGCCGTTCTGGCAGCCGGGGTTGCAGGAGGCC
>JBAVYF010000330.1:0-2724 GCA_049698655.1 Occallatibacter sp.
CATCATGGCGAGATAGGCCATCATGTCGGAGCCGTGGAGATAGGACTCGAAGGCACGGAGGGCGTCGGCGATGCGCCCGCCCTGCTCGATGACTTGCTCCAGGGCGCGCTTAGATTCGATGTTCCACTCCCAGGTGTCCTCGAAGGCGTGAATCTGGGAGCTGGATTGGGAGCCGTCCTTCTCAGCGAAGAGGACGTTGTAGTCCTGGCGGGAGTTGAAGGGAGGGTCGAGGTAGACGAGGTCCACCGACTCGTCCTTAACATAACGCTGGAGGACATCGAGGTTGTCGCCGTAGTAGAGCTTGTTTTTATCGGCAGACATGGGGTTGGGTAGAGATTATCACAGAAATGGCGGCAGGGATGGGTGCCTTAAATTGGCCATTCTTCCGCGTTAAGTTCCTCTTCTATGAGGATCGCAACTTGGATATTGGCTGGCTTGTCCAGCCGATACATAACGTCCTTCACACGGAAATAGTGCGGTCTGAGAGGTTCCATACCGACCTTATATTCCAACTGAATCCGCTCTCCAATTCTGGGCACAAATTCAGTTTCGTAATCGCACTTGCTCCCAGTTTGGTCATACACCCTAAGGTTCTTCATGCAGATATTGTATCGCTCTACTCCTTTACCCGTATTGATAATTTCTCGATATAATCGCCGGGTGCCACAGGTTCCGATTCTGGGAGCGGGATTGCGAACCGTCCTTCCCGGCGAAGAGAGAGCTTGATCCTCCGAGGGAAGCCTCAGCCGAAAAAGAGGCGAAGACAGGCAACAATTAATCTGCAACGCCCGGTGTTCCACGTGGAACATTTTTAAGAGCCAGCCCAGTCCGGGAATTGTTCCACGTGGAACAAAATTCGCCTGGCCCGGAACGGGAGGGGTATCAAATTGGGTTCTCCCTAAAGATTGCAGATTTTCTGCTCACTATTTGTCGAAAATCACGGAAGTTTTCCACCGATCAGCCCTTTTGGAGCTCGCCCGGCAGTGGCGCTCAGGAGACTCCGAAACCCTTCCCTTGCATGAGTATGCCTGATTTTCGCCTCGCCCTGCACGGGGAGCTTTCCACAGATTGGCGCGGTTCTCCACAGCGACAGCGGCTATCCGCTCTACGCCCTTCGCTTTACTCTGGATTGCCATGGGTAAGATTCTCGGCCTTGTCAACCAAAAGGGTGGAGTTGGCAAGACCACCACAGCCATCAATTTGGCCGCCTGCCTGGCTCTCGAGGGCCTCAAAGTTCTCCTGGTGGACTGCGACCCTCAGGCGAACTGCTCCTCTGGCCTTGGATTCCAGCGCGACGATAACCGCCACTCGATTTACGACGTTCTGATGGGCGACGCCCCGGCGGAGCAGGTGATTCTGCCCACGGAGATTGATTTGCTGTCGCTGCTGCCCGGTTCGAAGAACCTGACAGGCGCTAATATCGAACTGGCCACGGCCGAGGACCGCGCACTTCGCCTGCGCCGCGCGCTGGGGCCGGTCCGCGACGGCTACGACCTGGTGGTGCTGGATTGTCCGCCGGCGCTTGACCTGCTTACCCTCAACGTCCTGGCCGCGGCCGACACGCTGATCGTGCCCATGCAGGCCGAGTATTTCGCCCTGGAGGGCATATCGGAGCTGATTTCCACTCTCGAACGGGTCCGCGCGGCCTTCAACCCCTCGCTTAAGATCGAGGGTGTACTGCTGACGATGTACGACGACCGTACCAATCTGGCCCAGCAGGTGATGGGGACCTTGCGCGAGTACTTCAAGGAACGGCTTTTCCGCACCGTGATTCCGCGCAACGTGCGGCTGGCCGAGGCGCCCAGTCACGGCAAGCCTGTGGCCCTTTACGATGCCCGTTCCCGCGGCACAGAGGCCTACTTCGAGCTGGCTGGGGAGTACATGGCGCGCAACAACATCGAGATTCTGCGGAAAAAGGAAAGCGCCGCCGCCGAGCCGGAGGCTGCAGTACGTTTCTTGCCAAGCTCCTGACGGCTGCTTTCATGCAGGCCGCCGCACACGGGAAGAACTCCAGTGAAAGCGAAGTTGAAAAGCCCGGATTTTTACAGGAATAAAGGATTGTGAACCATGACCATCGCCGCACCCGACCTTAAACGCCGCGCCCTGGGCAAGGGGCTGGACTCCCTGTTGCCACGCGTTCCCGCCGCCTCCACTCCCTCTGCCGCCGAAAATGAAGGGGGCAAGCCGCTGGAGATTCCCATCGATCAGATCGATCGCAACCCCTTCCAGACGCGCTCGCAGTTGAACGAAGAGCAGTTGGGCGAGTTGGCCGCGTCCATCACTTCAAACGGCGTCGTCCAGCCGGTGCTGGTGCGCCCGCTGGCCAACGGCCGCTTCCAACTGATCGCGGGCGAGCGGCGCTGGCGGGCCTCGGAGCTGGCCGGCAAGAAGACCGTCCCGGCGATTCTGCGCCAGGTCTCCGACGAGCAGGCGATGGAGATCACCATCGTCGAGAACCTGCAGCGGACCGACCTGAACACGATGGAGCAGGCGCGCGCCTTCGAGCGGCTCTCGCGCGAGTTCCAAATGACCCAGGAACAGATGGCGGTGCGCACCGGCAAGGACCGGGCAACTGTCGCTAACTTCTTGCGTTTGTTGAGGTTACCGATGACGGTGCAGGCGCGGGTGGAGTCGGGCGAGCTGAGCTATGGCCATGCGCGGTCGCTGCTGGCTTTTGAGCATGCGGAGGAGATGGAAAAGGTGGCGCAGCGCATCGTCCATCTT